>NZ_JANLWO010000452.1:0-5662 GCF_031364565.1 Chamaesiphon sp. OTE_20_metabat_361 | reverse complement strand
CTCTGGGCGCGGCTACTTGTGCTGTTGGCGTTGGCGTAGCGAAGCGTCTGTCTTGTCTTGATTCGCTAAACCCTCGGGAAACCCGAGGAGCGCGAATCGCTGACCCAAAGCCATGGGTCGGGAACCTCCGCGTGATTTGGGTCGCTCCGTAAGGAGAAGTACGCCAACGATTTTGACTCCTAAAAAGATAGGAGCGAGGAATTAGCTTAATTCCACACTCCTAAACTATTAACTCTAGATTTAGACTAGATCTTAGTAGAGTTGTTCTTCTTGGTGGGTCATGATGGTGCAGTTGGACTTAGGATAAGCCACACAAGTCAAGACGTAACCTGCTTCGATTTGGTCGTCATCTAAGAAAGATTGGTCGGATTGGTCGATTTCTCCAGCAGTGATTTTACCAGCACAAGTAGAACAAGCACCCGCACGGCAAGAATAAGGAAGATCGATCCCTTGCTCTTCGGCTGCGTCTAAAATGTAGGTGTCATCAGCTACATCGATCGTGGTGTTTAGATTTTCAGCTTCGTTGATTAATGTAACTTTATAGGTTGCCATGTCAGATTGATTCCTCTCTATTTCGTTTAAAGATGGCGGATGCGGGTATATATCTCAGTTAAGCGATCGGGAAGACTGCCCAACTTATTGCCCTAGTTTTCAGCTCTATCTGAATACTAAGGGAAAACCTTACCATCTGTATCTATAAGTCCTGCTAAAGTCGAATGGTATTCGTAATCAAATTGCGAGAATCCATCCTAATTACTTATATCTCGGCACTGTCGCCGAGATTGACGAATGGCTGCAAGCTATCGCTAATAACATTTTGCCGCAACAAAAAACCCCGAGTGAGGGGTTGAATAGTAGACTAGGACTGTGGCGATCGAATTTTCCCGCTTTCAATTTGGATGTTGGTTCGCTGGGTTTGTAGTATTAAAAAATCTTATGTCTAAAAGTGCTAGTTACGGAGAAATTAATCTGCCACTGCGGGTGGGAATTGTCGGGACGGGATTTGCCGCGAAGATCCGCGCTCAAAGCTTTGCTGCTGAAGATCGCACGCAATTAATCGCTGTCTCTGGGCGCAATCTCGAACGGACGGCAGAATTTGCCCAGAGTTTCAATATCGTCGCGGTGGCTGATTGGCAAACGTTAATTCAGATGGCAGATCTCGATCTGATCCTGGTAGCAACGATTAACGGCGATCATGGGGCGATCGTCCGCGCGGCGATCGAGTCTGGCAAGCATACAATTGTCGAGTATCCCCTCGCACTAGACTGGCGCGAAGCTAGCGAAATTGTCGCCCTCGCTGCGGCAAAAAAAGTCTTGCTCCATGTCGAACATATCGAACTCTTGGGCGGACTCCATCAAACGATGCGCGCATGGCTCGATCGCGTCGGTGCGGTCTATTACGCCCGCTACAGCACGATCGTCCCTCAGCGCCCCACGCCCGAAAAATGGACTTTTCATCGCTCTGAGTTCGGATTTCCCCTGATTGCGGCTTTATCGCGGCTCCATCGCTTCACGGATCTGTTTGGCTCGATCGAGAGCATCAATTGCCATAATCAATATTGGGGCGGTGTCGGCGATTATTACCAAACTTGTCTGTGTAACGCGCAGTTTAGGTTTAAGAATAATAGCGCGATCGGCGAAGTCGTCTATGGTAAGGGGGCAGGCTTATGGCAAGGCTCCCGCAAGTTTGAAGTACATGGGGAAAATGGTGGGTTGATATTTGATGGTGATGAAGGGGTCTTTATTCAAAATGGCACTACTACCCCATTGGATCTGGGCGCGCGCAAGGGTTTATTTGCCAGAGATCTAGAACTCGTTCTCGACCACCTCATCGATGGTAAGCCAAATTATGTGACGCCTGCGGCTAGTCTCGCAACGCTACGGGTTGCTGAGGCAGCGCGGATTTCTGCCGAAACTCGACGGACAGTAGTGGTGGACACGGTGTAGGCTTTATTGTAGAGCGAGTGTCGCGATCGAATATCTATGTCTTATGACATAATTACTGGTGGATTATGACACTAGCTAGTATGTTATGTTTAGCAATCTCGAACTGCTTGAAGATGATTTACAAGTTAGTAATACCACGTTTAATGGCAATAACTACTGCTTGAGTTCGATCGCTTACTCCCAGCTTAGTGAAAATATTATTAATGTGAAACTTAATCGTACTCTCGCTAATGCACAGATCGTTACACATTTCTGGATTTGTTTTGCCTGCGGACATCAGCCGCAGTACCTCCAATTCTCGATCGCTCAATTGCGGTTGGGACATCCGCTCGGCTAGTTTAGCACCGACGGCGGGGGGAATATAGCGGTGTCCGGTGTGGAGAGTGCGAATCGCATCGAGCAGTTCGCTCATTTTGGTGTCTTTAAGCAAGTAACCTTTTGCACCTGCTTGCAAACCGCGAAAAATATCTTCGTCGGTATCGTAGGTGGTTAGAATGGCAATCTGGGCGTTGGGAAATTCTTGGCGAATGGCAACGATCGCTTCTACCCCATTCATTTCCGGCATTCGCAGATCCATTAGAGCGACATCGGGTTGATGCTGGCGGAATAATGTTACCGCCTCAAGCCCCGTCCCTGCCTCAGCAATTACCTCCATGCCGTCGGTCAATTCCACCATGCGGACTAAACCATTTCGGACGATCGCATGGTCGTCAGCAATCAAAACTCGAATCGGAGCGGCAGTCATAGGGGTACCTGTACGAAAATTTCTGTGCCCTGTCCGGGTTGGGTCGTAATCCGCAGTTGACCGCCAATGCGATCGGCACGCTCGGAAATACTAATTAGACCAAAACCTTCGGTTTGCACCTGCGACGCGAAGCCAGTGCCATTGTCTCTAATGTACAGACTGACTTGGTGGGGTCTATATTCGAGTTCGATCGCGATCGTATTAGCTTGTGCGTGCTTGAGGGTGTTGACGATCGCTTCTTGACCGATCCGCAGGAGGTTAACGCCTAAAAAACTAGATAAAGGTGTGGGTGTGCCTACGATGTCAATTTGGGTATCTAAGTCCGTGCCAGCAGTCAGATTTTCGACACAATCGGCAAGTTTTTGGGCTAAATCGGCAAAGTCTTCATTTGCTGAATAAATCGACCACACCGAACGGCGGGCTTCGCCCAGTCCCGTCTGCGCGAGGCTAGTAATCCGATCGAGGATCGATCGGACTTCGGTGGAGTGTTGTGGGTTGAGGTATTTGACGAGTTCGAGTTGGACTGAAATACCTGTAAAGGTTTGCGCCAGAGTATCGTGAATTTCACCAGCCAAACGGTTCCGTTCTTCATAAATTGCCGCTTGCTTGGCTTCTTCGGCAAGTCGCGTAAATTGCACGACGAGGATTACTTGATGCGCTAAAGCTTGGGCTAATTCGATCTGCTCGGTGGCGATCTGATGTCCGCGCGGCAGCCGCACGACTAAGGCACCGATACATTTATTACCGAGTACTAGCGGAACATTAATTTGTTTGTACAAATTGTCTGGTGGCAGCCACTTAATATGTTTAAAATTGGGATCGGTGAGCCAATCTTCGGTAATGAAATATTGTTGGTGCGGCGGCAGCTCACCAGTTGACATCATTTCGGGCGGGATTGGGAACCCATCAACTCCCGAACGATCCGGATATTGCTGCAATATTTCGGCTCTATTATAAGTTCGTCCGTGCCAACTCATCATCCCAATGTAAGCAGTATCGTCTGGGTGGTACCAGTATTCGGCTAGAGGGGAATCAAATTGCTCGGCGATCGCATTTAATATCTGTCCTAAAAACTTCTCTAAACTTGTCTCTATAGCTAGATAATCGAGGGACTTTTTTAATACTTCATTGGCTTTTTTTAATTCGGCGGCACGAGCTTGTTCTGCTTGTAAAATTGCTTTGGTAGTGCGATCGCGTTGAATCGCACTCCCGATACAAGCTGCGATCGTCTTCAACACGGCAATTTCAGCCGGATTAATGCGAACTGGAGATTGACAATAATCGAGACATAACACGCCCCACCACTGCTCTTTCACCCGAATCGGCACCGAATAACTCGACTCGACTCCAACTGCTGCAAATGCGCTCCGCAACGGTTCTTCCCACTCCTCTAGTAGCCCACCAAATCCATCGCCATGTAAGTAGTATCGATCGAGAAATGTTTCAATGCCTGCGGTGTAAATGCGCCCCGATTCTAAATGAGACATTTGACGGATGATGTTGGGTTGCGCCCACTCGTAGATAACAGTGTGATATACGGGAAAGTTGGCTGGAGACTCACAGAAATTTTCTAGCACATTAATCCGATCGCAACCCGATCCTTCGCCCAGTATGCTCAAGGCACTATCGATCGCCTCATCGAGATGATCGAGGGTGAGCAAAATATTGGTAGCTGCTGATGCCGCTTCTAAGAGCCGATCTCGATTTTGGTGAATCCGATTATCTTCTAGCTCCACAGATCGAGAAGGAGCTGCCGAGTCGCGAATCAATCGATCGTTTTCCTGTCGAAGTCGCACTATTTCTGCTGATAACTCGCTAGTTTGCTGCTGGTATCGAGCTAACACATCCGGTTGCTCCTTGCTCGTAGCCATAAGCGCATCTGTGGTTGATGAATATTATCGAGGTTTCTAGCCCAAACCGAACCGATCGATCGCTTAGTTTTGACCTGTACCACAGTCTAGTTTATCCCCTGTCTACTGGTTTAGTTGATAACTAATCTAGAGCAGGGGGACATCTGGGTGTGGCTGTTGTAAATTCAATAAAAGTTTATTTTCAAATTGCTCTTTACCGAATCTGTCATGTTTTCTTATGAGCGCAAATCTCAACGCAGTCAGTTCTAACCCCAAACGGATTTTATTAGTTATTGCCAATCCAGGCACTTCGACCACAGTTGGCGGAGCAGTAGGTTTCTGGGCATCAGAACTCATCCATGCTTGGTATGAGTTTACCGAGCATGGCTACGAAGTAACGATCGCCAGTCCCCAAGGCGGCAAAGTAGAATTCGATAAAGACAGCGATCCGCGCGATCCAGGCGGTTATTCGGCGCACGATATTCTCAGCATGGGCTTCATCCATACGCCCCGCCTGATGAACTTATTAAATGACACCAAAAGCCTCAACGATGTCCGAGTCGAGAACTATGATGCGATTGTGGTTGCTGGCGGTCAATCGCCGATGTTTACTTTTCCCACAGAGACACGCTTGCATCAGTTAATTGCCGAGTTTTATGAAGCACAGAAAGTTACCGCCGCCCTGTGTCATGGTACTTGTGCTTTACTATTCGTTAAACTTACCGACGGCACACCCTTAATTGCCGGAAAAACGATGACGGGTTTTGCTAATGTTGAAGAAGATTTTGTCGATGGCTATGTCGGACAGAAGTTGATGCCATTTCGGATTGAAGATGAAGCCAAAAAAATCGGTGCGAATTTTATCACTGGTGGATTATTCAAAGCGTTTGTAACGCGAGATGGTCGATTAATTACCGGACAACAGCAATATTCTGGCAAAGTAACTGCCTTGGAAGTCATTCGTGCGCTGGGAGCATAAGCCATGAATATTGCATTTATCGGCAGCGGAAATGTGGGCGCACCGCTCGCAGATCGCCTCGAAAAACTCGGACATACGGTGACGATCGCCGCTCGCGATCCTGAGTCTAAATCAGTTCTGGAAGCGATCGGACGCAATTCC
>NZ_JANLWO010000385.1:0-4060 GCF_031364565.1 Chamaesiphon sp. OTE_20_metabat_361 | reverse complement strand
GCTGTCTGCCACCGCCCGAACGCTCTCCAAGTCTCGATCGCCGATATCTACCGCTAGAGCCGTAAATCGCTGGCGATCGTCACTCAAAAAGTCGGTTGGAGCCTGCTCGATCGTTTGGGCGATAAATTCAGCTCCCGCCTTGCCAATGCCAATAATATGCACAGAGGAAGGCATCGGATCTCGATCTTTGACGCGATGGACTCCACCCCGCTTCAGGGCTTCCAATCGCTTCTTAATGCGCTGCATTTCCTGCGAATCGACCATGATAAATCCTCTCTCAAATTATCAATTTGTCAGAGTCGTCATTAGCTACCCAAAAATCTCTTCCGATCGGAGCTGTCTAAAAATCCCCCCTCGGAGGCTACCGTATATACATAAGTCTGTTTGACTTCGTTTCTAGATCTAAATCCCCCAACCCCCTTAGAAAGGGGGCTTTGAAAGTCCCCCTTTCCAAGGGGGATTTAGGGGGATTTCTAGGGTTTTCGCTTCTAACTAGAGACGTGTATAGACGGTAGACTCGGAGGGGTGCCCGTAGGGCGGGGTGGGTCAGATCTCCGCATCAACTCAGATCGCCTAGCGATAAGAGTCTGGAGTTAAGCTGTGACCGACACTTTTTCAGTTTCGGGTGCCACCACCACTGGCGGCGTAGCAACCTTCTGATTGGGAATCCCCTCGATCGGACATTCAACCGTGCCAGGAGTCGATCGCGTCATTGCCTCGACTTTCTCCTTGACCTTATTGGGATCGGCGACCCAATCGCGGTAAAATTCAAACGGACATTCCGCCATCCCATCGGCACCATCACCAGAGTTGAGCGTCCCGGTGTAGCCGCGATGCAAGAGCTTGTACAGGTGATTTTGAGATTGAGCGTTTTTGCGGAAATCGCGGATCGCAAATTTCGAGAGCGCGGCGTACTGAATCCCGTTCTCTTCCTCACCGCATTCGCCGAGCGTCCGCCCGTCAAACCCGACGATCGCCGAGTGCCCGAAGTAGCTATATACACCGTCGAAACCTGCCGCATTAGCCACCGCGACATAGGTATTATTCATCCACGCCATCGCCTTCGAGACTAAGATTTGTTGCTCTTTGGCAGGATACATATAGCCCTGACAGCGCACGACGAGTTCCGCACCCCGCATCACGCAGTCTCGCCAGATTTCGGGATAGTTACCGTCATCGCAGATAATCAGGCTGATTTTCAAACCCTTCGGCCCATCGGAGACATAGGTACACTTGCCGGGATACCAACCTTCGATCGGTGTCCACGGCATAATTTTTTGATATTTCTGAACGATTTCACCCCGATCGTTCATCAAAATCAGCGTATTGTAAGGTACTTTGTGAGGATGAGCTTCATGTTTTTCACCTGTAAGTGAAAACACCCCCCAAACTTTGTTCCGAATGCAAGCTTCGGCAAAGATTGCCGTTTCCTCACCGGGCACGGTGGCGGCTGTCTCCATCATTTCTTTGGAATCATACATGATGCCGTGAGTAGAATATTCCGGGAATACCACCAGATCCATTCCTGGCAAACCAATTTTCATGCCATCAATCATTGAGGCAATCTTTTCACAGTTTTCAATTACTTCTGCTTTGGTGTGCAGCCGGGGCATCTTGTAATTGACAACTGCAACTCCGACTGAGTCGGCACTCGAAGATATATCGCCATGATAAGACATGCTAATTTCTCCACTGATTAAGTTTATTTTATTCGATATCTGGCGGCTGAAGTGGTCTATAGAACTAACCGATCGTTCTAGATGACCGCAAATTATCGACGATCCTAATTCTTGCTAATTGCTAACTAGTTTTGTTATTTTTTCAAGACTAAGCTTAGTAATACTCGTGCTGCGTTGCTGGGGGTCGAGCGAGGTTCTCAAGCTCATATATTTAGATTAAGACATTAGAAAAATCAAAATTGTATCACCAGTTACCCGATTCTTATTATCTTGAGTATTTTGTTATTAGCTCCAGTATTTATATTTTTTGAAAATAATAAGCCTAGCCTTAAATCACCAGAACCACTCAGATCGCGACGTCGATCGGGGAAGCTTCACCAGTATTTTTCGCTGTCTTGACGCGCTTAACTTGGAAGGATACACCTTCTCCAAAGCGCTTGTCGGTGCCGACGGTTTAGCCAGACGAGACAAGACAGGAAGCCTCCCGGCTGCGAGCCGCTGACTGAAAGCCATCGCTAGGGAACCTCCGCGTGATTTCAGTCGCTGCAAGGTTGCGATCGGTTTGGCAGGATACACCTCTGTGACGAGCGCATCCGCTGTCTTGAAAAGGTGCTTGACTTGCGGCGTTTTTATTCGGGGGTTCCCCCCGAATAAGAAAACGACAAGACAGGGGAAACCCCAAGAACGCACTTTTCGCAAACTGTAGGGTCACAAGTGGTTGACGATCGAGAGGTTTTAAATAATGCTAGGCTGCTAAGAAATTCAACACTAATCGATTGAAGTTATCGCGATATTCTAGGTATGGGTGATGTCCACAATTAGGAAAGATCGCTAATTGATGGTTTGGCAAACCTGCGGCGGCAACATAAGCATGTTTGACGGGTATAATCCGATCGTTTTCGCCCCAGATAATTAATGTCTTTTGGGTAATTTGCGCTAAACTGTCGAGAATTGGTTGATAAACTTCCGATCGCACACCAGCTAACGTAAAATTACTTTTTCCCAGTCGTAAAATTACTGAATTTCGACCGGGGATGGCAAAGATTGGATAGCGAAATTCGATCCAATCTGGGGGTAATTGCCGACTATTATAGAAATTCGATCTCAACATGGCGGGAATCATCCACCGCCCCGGACGCAACAAACTAACGATCGCAGGTAATGTAATCAAGCGAATCCCTAGACTAATCTCTTTGCCCAAGCCCATACTATCGACTAATACTAACCGCTCGACTCGATCGGGATACAATCGTGTAAACTCTAGAGAGACACCACCACCCATTGAGTTACCGATGAGAGTAGCAGTATCGATGCCTAGTGCTGTCATGAAACCCGCTAAAAATTCGGCTTGCTCCGTCAGTGAATAAGTGCCATCTGGAAAGTCAGACTTGCCCGAACCAACCATATCAAACGCGTAAACTTGGTGGTGTTGAGCTAATTCGGCGATATTGTACAGCCAAAACTCGATCGAGCCATTGCCACCGTGGAGCAAGATCAGCTTACTACCACTGCTCCCCATCTGCCAATAACGCGTATTGATTCCATTTACCGCGACATAGCGGTCTGGTGGCAGTATAACTGAAGGATGAGCCGACATAGATGATACCAATTTGTTGAATTAGGGCGACAGATGTGGTGAAGTTAGGTAAAAGGTAAAAGGTAAAGTCCCCCCATCTCCCAGTCCCCCAGTCCCCCACACCTAATTCCCATAGGGACGGGGAAACGGTTTCAATAATTTCTGAGCTTGATAGACGCTAAATATTTCGACTATTTCACCACCGCGACGGATTGGAATTTCGCCTAATTTAGTAAGATTCTTGAAATAGCTAGGATACCGTTTATTGGCATCCAAATCGACATCAAAGGTTTTACTACCTAGATAAATAGCATTTTTTCCCAGCCACTGTTTTGGTGACGACCAAAATGCAAAACCGCGAAGATCGGCATCAAAGCAAGTTAGTGGTTTATGAAAGACTGGCTCGATCGCCATGGCAATTTGTCCGCCACTATAGTAGCGATTAGTGAAGACAAAATCTGCTTTTTTTAAGGCGATATTTAATTTAGGATTGTCGATAAATCCTTGCCGGAGTTGTCGAACGTCAAAAAGTTGAGTTGATGGATCGCTCTTAATGGGCAGCAAGCCATAAATTGCCGCACCGGGAGTTTGAAATGTGCCAAAAGCCACATGAGACAACGCGATCGATAGTAGTAGTAAAATTACAGCAGCCGAGCTAAAGAACCAACGATAGGGTATTCGCGCATTAGCATAACGCCGACTAATTACCACCCTTTCGGCAAGCAAAATTGTCGCCGTCCAGTATCCAGGCATCTTCCACCCAGGTAGAATTTGTTGATAGCCAGACATCAGCGTAAATCCTAAA
>NZ_JANLWO010000319.1:0-2351 GCF_031364565.1 Chamaesiphon sp. OTE_20_metabat_361 | reverse complement strand
GCTAATTCATCACTATGGCGGCAATCCGCTGATGCTAAAGATGGTAGCAGCCGCTACCCAAGAACTGTTCGATGGCAGCATTGCCGAAGTCATCGCCGATCTCGAACGCGGAATTTTGGTATTTGAAGACATTAGCGATTTACTAGATCGGCAGTTTAAGCGGTTATCCCCAGCCGAACAGAAAGTCTTGTTTTGGTTGGCGAGTTATCGTGAGCCAGTATCCATCGCTAAAATTCGTAAAAGTATTGTCGGTTTGACCCCCGAACAGAGTGTACCAAAACAACTAAACTCACTGATGCGGAGATCGATCGTCGAAAAAACGGATGGGTTATTCTGTTTGCAGCCTGTGGTAAGAGTTTTCTTTACCAACAGTTGATTTACACCACTCAAGATCCACCAGTTAAGACGCAACTTAATTTTTCGATGTCGAGCGATTCCGCAAGGCGGAGGCTACGCCAACGAGTGTTGAGACGCTCGATTTAAATTAAAGCTTAACTGGTGGATCTTGCGTGGTGAAATTTGAATGAGTCTTGCAAACTGAAGATATAGCAAAAAACTGTCATCAATAATTTATTAACCACTAGCAAACGACTAAGACAGACAGCAAATTAGGAGAAAATCACATGACTCAATATGACTACATTATCATCGGTGCAGGCTCGGCAGGCTGTGTGCTTGCCAACCGCCTGACAGCAGACAGTGACACAACCGTCTTATTACTCGAAGCAGGCAACCCAGATACGAAACCAGAGATCCAAAGCCCGTCAGCAACCTTGCGCTTACTAGGTTCTGAAGTGGATTGGGGCTACTTCTCCGAACCAGAACCATCCCTAAGTAACCGCAAAATCTATTGTCCCCGTGGCAAAGTTTTAGGTGGCAGCAGTGCGATTAATTTCATGCTTTATAGCCGAGGCAATCGTCACGATTACGTTGGCGTAGCCTCTCCTTTGGAGAATCGCTGGCAGGCGTTGGGAAATCCTGGTTGGAGCTAATAGGAGATGTTGCCCTATTTCAAGAAATCCGAGCATCAGTGACGCGGTTGTTATTTGAGGGCACTCGCACCGTGGGGGTGGAATATCTCCACGAGGGCACGTTGCACCAGGTAGGAGTCAACGAGGAAGTAATTTTAAGTGCTGGTGCGTTCGATTCGCCCAAACTGCTGATGCTTTCCGGCATTGGGGACGCAGCACACCTACAAGCCTTGGGCATTTCTGTTGTCGCCGATCTGCCGACATGCAGAGCGATCGGGAGATCGGATCTTACATCCGATCCGCTTGCGAGACGATGTACCATCCAGTCGGCACTTGCAAAATGGGTACTGACCCAATGGCAGTAGTAGACCCCGAATTACGGGTACATGGAATCGATGGGTTGCGGGTGGTCGATGCTTCGATTATGCCAAAAATCGTGACAGGCAATACGAATGCACCCACGATCGCGATCGCTGAAAAAGCTGCCGATTTAATTAAAGCTGCACATTACTTACAGCAAAGACTTTTAGCACTGGCATAGTATTTCTAAAAGAGCGATCGAGGAATGTTCGATCGCCACAGCAGATGCGCCTACCACCTCTGGTGTAGCGATCGATTGGCTATTTAAAAGCAACCGTTTCCAAAAAAATTATCTCAAAGGGTATATCATGAACGCGAACTCCACCAATCTGACAGAGCAACCCGATGTACTACGAGAACACATCGATAGCAGCCTCACCAAAGCACAAGCACAAAAGAACATCCTCAAACGCAATAATTCTTGCTACAGTACAACCAACGCTATTCTCGGCGCGGTCGCCGCACTATTAGCAGGAACCGCAGGAACGGTTGGCAAAGCAGCAACCTGGAAACCGATCTGTCTGTTTGCTGCTGTCTGCTCAGTGGGTGCAACAGTGACCGCAAAACTGCAAACGACCGACCAGTTGACTCAAGTGAGTGAATGCGTGGGACAGCTTAAAGTACTCAAATTTGAAACCGTCCCGCTCACCTACGATTCAAAACAAGTTGGTGAGAAATATCAGCAAATTCTTCTCGCCTTCGATGTTTGATAGACCTCGTATGAAAGTATTTATTCGATATGCCAACTTTGACTACAGGAAATACGAACGCACCGACGTTGGCGTAGCCTCTCCCCTGGAGAATCGCGATTACCTCTCGGTGCGGCTACGCCAACGCTGAAAAAGCCGCCGATTTAATTAAAGCTGCACGTTACTTACGGCAAAGACTTTTGGCACTGGCATAGCCTCTCGTCTGGCAAATCGCATTAACTAATTCATCTCAGGAGAAAGATTCATGGAAACTATTTTGAAGAACACTGCCGTTCCATCCGGTGAAGGTCGATCGATCGAAGTGCTGCCA
>NZ_JANLWO010000304.1:0-3104 GCF_031364565.1 Chamaesiphon sp. OTE_20_metabat_361 | reverse complement strand
CGCTGGCATTAAGCCAGTAGTCGTCGTCTTAACGCTGCAAGCGACCTGGAAATTAGGTAAATCGGCACTGAAAAATCGCCTCACAGGTGCGGCTGGCATCGTCGCGACCGGGTTATTTGGGGTTTTAGGTGTCAATACATTATTGGTGCTGTTACTGGCGGGATTTGGGGTAATGCTGGGGCAAAATTGGCGCACGCTGAGACGTAAATTGCCCATCTTAATGTTGCCGAGGCTGGAGTTGACCGGACTAGCCATTTTGCCAGCACTTACGTCTCATCCAGCATGGCTCGATGTATTCACAGTTTTTCTCAAAGTTGGGGCGACGATTTATGGTGGGGGTTATGTTTTATTGGCATTTCTCCAGCCAGAATTAGTCGATCGCACTCACTGGCTGACATCCACCCAGTTACTCGATGCGATCGCCATCGGGCAAGTGACACCTGGCCCTTTATTTACGACGGCAACTTTTATCGGGTACCTACTCGCCGGACACGCAGGTGCGATCGCGGCGACAGTTGGGATTTTTCTACCCAGCTTTGCGTACGTGGCTGTAGTGACTTACTGGGCACCCCGATTGCGGCAATCGGCGTGGTTTCGCAGTTGGTTAGATGGCGTTAATGCGGGGGCGTGGGGAGCAATTGCGGTGGTTGCCTATCGACTTGCCGCAGGTACACTATTAGACTGGCAATCGCTGTTTATCGCCGCGATCGCGGCTCTGCTAATATGGCGATGGCGAGTCGATCCCTTCTGGCCGATTTGTGGTGGCGCGATCGTCGGTTTGGTGGGACAATTGGCGCAATCTCATCATTAGAACTGCGGCATTTTAGGTCAAAATACAGCCAAGAGCATGATAATTACTAGCAAAATATCAAGTTTGAGTGAGGATTTAATTTAACATGCCTTTCGACCTACATACATTGATTCAGACTTTTGGTTATCCATTGGTATGGAGTATTGTTTTTGCTGAATCAGGGTTATTAGTCGGGTTTTTATTGCCTGGAGATAGCTTGCTATTTGTGGCTGGTTTCTTGTGTTCGTTGCCCAAAACTGGATTAGATATCCAAGTTATGGCTTTTGGCTGTTTTGTGTTTGCAGTTTTAGGTGATAGCGTCGGTTACTATACTGGCAAAAGGTTCGGGCGCAAGTTATTCGATCGAGAAGATTCTAAGTTTTTTAAGAAAAAACATTTAGTTGCAGCCGAAGCCTTCTTCGAGCGCCAAGGTAAAACGGCGCTCATTTTAGCCCGGTTCATGCCATTTGTGCGGACATTCGCGCCAATCGTGGCTGGGATTGCCGCGATGCGCTACAAAACATTTATGCAATACAATGTGGTAGGTGGATTTGCATGGGCGATCGGACTGACTTTACTCGGCTATTTTTTAGGGCGCAGTATTCCCGAAGACCAAATCGATCGCTATTTAATTCCGATTATCTTGGGAATTATGTTCATCTCCCTCGCACCGTCAATTTTTCATATCATCAGAGCCAAACAGCACAACAAGGGCTAGCAGGTAAGGAAATTGGCTCGATTCCTGGATTCGATCGACAGGGTAGTGCTCCCTAGAGAATGACAGATCGAACCAGACTCCCTCTCTAAACCCCTTACCGAGAAAAACAGGTATCAAGCCTCCCCATAAATGTGGAAATCAAACAAGATTATCGATGGATTCAATCCTTTGTCCTTTGTGAATCGGCAGACGCTACAAAGGACGGGACAGAGGTAATTAATAATTAATAATTATTAATTATTAATTATTAATTATTGAACCCTTACCTCTGCCGATCGCCGTAGCTATTGTTACAGATTGTTGAGTTGTTTCTCATAACTGTAGTTTCTGGTGAAGAGATCGGTTTATGATGAACCTCGAAATTGTTCATCAATACCAGGAGAAGCCCACAATGCTTGACTCTTTTTCCAGAGCGGTAGTTACCGCAGATGCTAAGACCGCTGCGATCGGTGGTACCGACCTCAACGCACTCAAAGGCTTCATTGCTGAAGGCAACAAACGCCTAGATGCAGTTAACGCGATCGCCAGCAACGCGAGCTGCGCTGTATCCGACGCTGTAGCTGGGATGATTTGCGAAAACCAAGGTTTGATCCAAGCTGGTGGGAACTGCTACCCCAACCGCCGCATGGCTGCTTGTTTGCGCGATGCTGAAATCATCTTGCGCTATGTAACTTACGCACTTCTAGCTGGCGATGCTTCCGTACTCGACGATCGTTGTCTCAACGGTTTGAAAGAAACTTACGCAGCTTTAGGCGTACCTACAACTTCCACCATCCGTGCAGTTCAAATCATGAAATCTGCGGCGTTGGCTCACATTAACGACACCAACACCGAAGCAAACGGTGGTAAGCGGTTCGTTCAAATGGGTGCATCTAAAGGCGATTGTTCTGCAATAACTTCCGAAGCTGCTTCCTATTTCGATCGCGTAATCTCTGCACTCAGCTAGTACGAGCGCAATCTACGCTGACTGAATTGAAATAAACTATCAAAATATTTTTTCTGGAGTTATCAGAACATGAAATCTGTTGTTACCACAGTAATTGCAGCGGCTGACGCTGCTGGTCGTTTTCCTACTTCCTCTGATTTAGAATCAGTACAAGGTAGCATCCAACGTGCAGGAGCACGTTTAGAAGCTGCTGAGAAATTAGCTGCTAACTTGGACAACGTAGCTAAAGAAGCTTACGATGCTTGCATCAAAAAGTATGGCTACTTGAACAACGCTGGTGAAGCTAACGAAACTCAAGTTAAAAAAGACAAATGTTTGCGCGACATCAAACACTACATGCGTTTGATCAACTACTGTCTAGTTGTCGGTGGTACTGGTCCCTTGGATGAGTGGGGTATTGCTGGTGGACGTGAAGTTTACCGTGCATTAGACTTACCTACTGCTCCTTACGTTGAAGCTCTCCGCTTTGCTCGTACTCGCGGTTGCGCTCCTCGCGACATGTCGGCTCAAGCATTAGTTGAATACAATGCTTTACTTGACTACACCATCAATTCCCTTTCTTAGGTTTTGATTTGACTCTCTAGTTTGAGTCTGAAAGAGGTTCTCGACACATTACTTAACCAACAGGCAGTAGTTGATCAACCGCATGT
>NZ_JANLWO010000279.1:0-4822 GCF_031364565.1 Chamaesiphon sp. OTE_20_metabat_361 | reverse complement strand
CAGCCCCACCGGCGGTGCATTTATGCTGCAGACAAATAGAAGCAGTGTGCAGAAAAATTTCACAACATGGTGCGCTACCCTCTACCCTCTACCCTCTACTCCCTAATCAATGACTTCCGAAAACTACCTCAACCACCCTACTTTTGGCTTGCTTTATCGTATTTGTATCGTTGAGGAAAACCAAGAACTATTTACAACACTCTACGCACAGCGAGTATTTTTTATAGTTACTAGTGATGCGAATGGGATCTCCTTTCAGCCTGTCACTCGTGCTGATGCGAGACTAACGATCGATACTCGCATTCGCCTCCTTAGACGCAACGGTCAAGTTTTAGAATATCAACAGTTGCAAGCAATGATGCAACAAAATTTCCCAGGATAGGGGTTAGATTAGGCTTTAGGCTTTAGGTGTTAGGCTTTAGGGAATAACAACATTAGGCTTTAGGCTTTAGGGAATAAAAGCATTAGCCTCATCACCCACTCTTACCTCTTACCTCTTACCTCTTACCTCTTACCTCTTACCTCTTACCCCATCCCCTACCCTCTACCCCCTAGATGACAATCGCACAAAATATCGAGACGATTCGCCGAGATTTACCAGGTGCGGTTAAATTGATGGCGGTAACTAAGCAAGTGCCTGTAGCCCTCATGCGGGAGGCGTATGCTGTAGGGGTGCGGGATTTTGGGGAGAGTCGGATTCAAGAGGCGCAAGCCAAACAACAAGCATTAGCCGATCTACCAGATTTGTGTTGGCATCTGATCGGACATTTGCAGGGGAATAAAGTCCGCAAAGCGGTAGAGATCTTTGACTGGATTCATTCGGTGGATAGCCTCAAGCTATTACAACAACTCGATCGAGTCTGTAGCGAACTTACCAAAAGTCCCAAAATCTGTCTTCAAGTCAAAATTCTACCCGATCCCGACAAATTTGGCTGGACGATCCCCGAGCTATTGGCAGACTTACCGCAGATTTGTGAGTGTCAACAGCTCCAGATTGTTGGCTTGATGGCAATTCCACCGCTTGGTTTAACTACCGCCCAACTGCAAGGATTATTTGAAAGTGCGCGGGATCTCAGTCGCCAACTCATGGAGCGATCGGGATCTCAACTTCAGTTGACAGAGCTGTCAATGGGCATGTCTGGCGATTATCTACCAGCCATCGCTGCTGGTGCGACGATCGTCCGATTGGGAAGTATTTTATTTGGCGATCGATTGCCAGTCTAATCGATCGACGTTAGACTTTGCGCCAATTTAGACATGTTAGTATTTTTTGTCACTACATATAGATCCGTATTGTCAAGATAAATTGATAATTTAGTGACCGATCGCCCAATGTCACTCTACGCACAATTGCTGAATAGAGTAAAAAAAATATCCCAGTTGGCTGATGTAATTCAAAAAAGACTTTATCAATTTTTGTAATTTTGTGATATTATGCTCGATAGATTGGCAAAAAAGTGTGTTTTCCAGGGGAAACCGCTGCAAACAGTCACTTGACACTCATAGCCAGAATTTAAGTAATATTGCTTAGAGTACAATCGATCCTGTATTATGGAAAAAAATTCCTCCAGTAATATAGCGATGCCAACGGTTGCTGAGTTTGCTACTTAAAACCAGCTAGTTCGGACAGCGATTTCGAGAAACATTTCACAGTCAAAAGCATCCATACCACAATCACAGGGCGCAGGAGTAGTTAAGGTGAACGTTATAACCAAATTCAAAGATTTCATGGGTTTGAACGAAGAAGAATACAACGATTACGACGAAACGGATAATGATGCGTATCGGAGTGAGTATCAACAACCAGAACCCACGGTGGTTCAACCTACCGAACCAGAGTCCCGTGGATTTAGACGCGCTAGCGATCGCAGTGCGAGCAAAATCAATAACGTGGTAGGGATGCCAGGAATCGTTCACGGCGTCTCCGAGATGATCTTGATCGAACCCCGCTCTTTTGAAGAGATGCCGCAAGTCATCGATGCGCTCAGACATAGAAAGTCGGTAATCCTCAATATGACCTTGATCCGTCAAGAAGAAGCGCAAAGATCGGTAGACTTTGTAGCAGGCGGTACTTATGCAATTGACGGTCACTACGAACGAATTGGTGATAATATCTTCCTATTTACACCTAACTGCGTCCAAGTTAGCACCCCTGCCAATACAACCAATGATGTGGTAGAGCGCCAAGCAACCACAACGGCACGTACCAATCGCATCAGTCAACCCATGTCCAATTGGGGTAGCGAACCGATCTCAGTAGCTCAGTAGAGAGACAATCAAAATCTTGATGGCAACTGCGATCGGCACTGAGCTTCTCGATCGCTTAAATTAGGAATATATGTCCATCAAATTAGGTGTCATCGGTGGCGTGGTAATGGGTTGTGCGATCGTATCGCGGCTACTAGAGCGCGGTACTTATCAAAGTAGTGAGATTCTCATTGCCGAACCTACCCCCTCACAGCGCGAATTGCTCCAGCAACAATATGGTGTGCAGGTAACTGAAGATAACAATTTAGCGGCGATGGCTCCAGTACTGATACTGGCAATCAAGCCGCAAATTTTTGAGCTAGTTGTGAGTAAATTAGCTGCACCCACCACCGAATTAGTAATTTCGATCCTCGCAGGTGTCAGCCTCGCTCAGTTAGAGCTTGGCTTTCCCGAGCGAGCCGTAGTCCGCGCCATGCCCAATACCCCCGCAACGGTGGGAATGGGCATCACTGCAATCGCGGCGGGAACTCACACTCGCACCGAGCAACTGGATCTCGCTACCAAAATTTTTCAAGCCGTCGGCGAAGTCGTCCCCGTCCCCGAGTCTCTAATGGATGCCGTCACTGGCTTATCCGGCTCAGGGCCAGCTTATGTCGCCCTAGCGATCGAGGCACTAGCCGATGGTGGCGTTGCCGCTGGTCTCCCCCGCCAAATTGCCGACAAACTCGCGCTACAGACAGTTTTAGGTACTGCTTGGCTCTTAAATGAATCGTCGCTCCACCCCGCTCAATTAAAAGATCGAGTGACTAGTCCCGGCGGCACTACTATTGCGGGAGTCGCCAAACTAGAGCAAGCAGGTTTTCGATCGGCTCTAATTGAAGCGGTAAAAGCAGCCGCAGTACGATCGCGGGAATTGGGTAATGGGTAATAATTAATAATTAATAATTATTAATTATTTAATTAGATATGTTGTAGGGTGGGCACTGCCCACCTTAAGGGTTGCAGCCGATCGCTAATATTTAAGATCGTGATGCCGACTTACTTACGAATATAGGGTAGACGATCGATCGGCAAGCGAGATCGGCTATTATTAAGAGCATTTGAGATGATCGAGATTCTTCATAATTTGCTAGCTAGCAACCGCGATTTTTCTAGCCAAATCTATCCTCAAACTTCGACCGAATGGCTTCTAATAGTACTGGCGAGCAAAGATCTCAGACCCAATCCCGCCGCAAACAACCGATCCAACAACAACTGCACCAACTGAATCGATCTGTCTCACTATCGATTCAGTTGGTGCGGTTAGCGATTTGTGGATTGGGTGCCAGTACGATCGCCGGGACGACAATTTCGATCGTCAATCCACCCAAATCACCAATTGCCGCCAAAGTAGAGCCGCCTGTTCCACCCGCGCCGCCTGTCCCACAAATCGATCTGCTCGATCCCACCACCGCCAGCGCCAAACTCCACAATCGGCTTCAGGTTTTAAATCAGAAAAAGACTAAGCTCGATGCGAGTTATTTATTTATCAACACCGAGCTAGGCGAACATAGTGAATGGGGAGCCGATCGAGTCTTGCCTGCTGCTAGTACGATTAAATTGCCGATATTGATTGCCCTCTTTCAGGATGTCGATGCCCAGAAAGTGAATTTAGCCGAAAAACTGACGATCGATAAAAACTCGATTGCTGGTGGCTCTGGCGATCTCCAAGCGCAAAAACCCGGTACTCAGGTAAGTATTTTGGTCGCCGCTACCAAAATGATAACCATCAGCGATAATACCGCCACCAACCTCCTAATCGCCCGCTTAGGTGGTAAATCTGCCCTCAACCAACGCTTTCGGAATTGGGGACTCAGCACTACCACTATCAATCGTCCCCTACCAGATTTAGAAGGCACCAATATCACTACCGCCCGCGAACTAGCCCGATCGATGATGGCGATCGAGCGTGGTAATATCGTCTCTGCGGCTTCCCGCAGCCAAATATTAAATATCATGCGCCGCACCACAGGTAACACCATGCTGCCCCAAGGATTGGGCGCAGGTGCCAAAATCGCCCACAAAACTGGCGATATCGGTTCCCTAATCGCCGATGTTGGCTCGATCGAATTCCCCACAGGCAAAAAATATCTGGCAGTAGTCTTAGTCAAACGCCCCTATAACGACCCATCCGGGCCAGAATTAGTCCGCAAGATGTCTGCAATTGCCTACGACTATTTCCAAACCGCTGCACCGACACCGATTGTTAGTCCAACTTCCACGCCTAAAAACACTTCTGGTTTCTCCGATAATGTCTTTATTAAAAAGAAACCACAATAATTACTAATTAGTAACTAAGTAGCCTAAAACCCAGATGGTGGGCAGCGGTTCGCGCTCTGGAGGTTCCCTCCAGATTGAGCGAAACAAGACAGTGCCCACCCTACTTAGCTATCTAATCACTATCCACTATCCACTAAAACACCAGTAACTTTGTTTCAAGGCAAGATGTGAGTATGAATCTATTAATTCCGGCGGCGGGGATGGGAAAACGGATGGGGAGCGACCGCAACAAGCTCCTGATTCCCTTGCTCGATCGACCGATTTTGGCTTGGACGCTGCTAGCTGCCGAAAATGC
>NZ_JANLWO010000742.1:0-5605 GCF_031364565.1 Chamaesiphon sp. OTE_20_metabat_361 | reverse complement strand
ATCAATTTTCCGATCGAGATTTCGACGATTACACTGACTGCTACGGCGGTGGTAACGACGATTAGTCTGGTATCTCAGATTTATGCAGTTGGTTATCTGGAGATGGATTGGAGCTGGGGACGGTTCTTTTCGCTGATGAATTGTTTTGGGGCGGGGATTTGTGGATTGGTATTAACCAATTCGCTATTTTTTAGTTATGTCTTTCTCGAATTACTGACACTAGCTACTTACTTGTTAGTCGGTTTTTGGTACGCGCAACCTTTGGTAATTACAGGTGCGCGGGATGCCTTTTGGACGAAACGGGTGGGTGATATTATCCTGTTGATGGGCGTAATTGCAATTTACCCGATCGCGGGGACGTGGAATTTTAGCGAGTTGGAAATTTGGGCGCAGACGGCGCAATTAGACCCGACAGTGGCGCTGTTACTCGGTTTGTCTTTGAGTGCGGGGCCGTTGGGCAAGTGCGCTCAGATCCCCTTTCAGCTCTGGCTGGATGAAGCGATGGAGGCACCACTACCAGCGACAGTGTTACGAAATGCGGTGGTAGTTGGTGCGGGGGCATTCGTACTGATTAAATTGGCACCTGTAATTTCGCTCTCACCACTTTTGTTGAGTATTCTCGTGATTCTGGGCGTTGCTACGGCGGTCTGTTGTGCGTTGATTTCGATCGCGCAGGTTGATGTCAAGCGCGTACTTTCATATGTTTTAAGTGCTTATATCGGGCTAGTATTTATCGCTGTTGGTACTCAAAATTTGGACTCGGCGCGATTTATTCTGTTCAATGAATCTTTCGGGATGGCATTGTTGTATATGAGTGTGGGTGCGGTTATTTGGACGAATATTACCCAAGATTTGACACAGTTGGGTGGTTTGTGGTCGCGGCGTCCGTTTACGGCGATGTCGATGTTGGTGGCAATTATTTCCTTTATTGCCGTACCGCCGCTCGGCGGATTTTGGGGTTTTTTACAGTTAGTTACTAGTTTGTGGATCGAGCAACCTTGGCTCGTTGGGGTGATTTTGATTGTCAATACTTTGACTGCATTTAGTTTGACTAGACTATTTTGTAGAATCTTTTTGGGTCGGGTACAGCCAATGAGCGAACGCTCGGTCGAACCGTTTTGGTTGATTAGTATACCTGTCGTTAGCTCTGCTGTTTTCATCTGTCACTTACCAAGTATTTTTTACAATCTAGATCTATTGCCAAGCTGGGGTAAATTAGACCAGATGTTTGCACCATTACTGGTTTGGTCGAGTATTTCGGGGATAACAATTAGTGGTGTGATTTATGGTACGAATACGGTACAAAAACCAATTCGCTTACCGTTGCCAGCACTGCAAAACTTCTTTACCTATGACTTTTATATTCAACGTTTTTATCAGTTGACGATCGTCTGGTTGGTAGCAGTCAGTGCGCGGGCAATTAATTGGTTCGATCGCTATGTTGTCGATGGCTTAGTTAATGTCATCGGGCTAGGAACTTTATTCAGCGGACAGACGCTAAAATATAGTACTTCCGGTCAGTCTCAGTTTTATATTTTATTCGCATTTGCGGGAATTATTATTCTCGGTCTGATGATGGGTCTGCTAGTTTAGTTAATAGTTAGTAATTATCAATTAGCAATTTAGAATCTATATTTTTCAAATAGAGGATCGATCTTAATTATGTTGAGTGCTATTATTTGGTTGCCGCTGTTGGGGGCAATTTGGATTGGAATATTACCAAGATTTAGTCGCTCGATCGCACTAATTACTGTTGGAGTGACTTTAATGCTTGCGATCGCGATCGCGACAATGTTTAATTACCAAGATGTTGGCTTACAATTTGTCGAGCATATCGTGTGGGTCGAGCCACTAGGATTAGATTATCAATTGGGTATCGATGGCTTGTCTTTACCATTAATCATCTTAAATAGTTTGTTGGTAGTGCTGTCGGTTCAGGCGACTGCTAAAGATGTCGAAAGACCGCGACTGTTTCATGCACTCCTCTTGCTGGTCAGTACTGCAATTACGGGCGCTTTTCTCGCGCAAAACTTGTTGCTGTTCTTCTTATTCTACGAGCTAGAATTGATTCCCCTCTATCTATTAATTGCGATTTGGGGCGGTGAAAAGCGTGGCTATGCAGCAACTAAGTTTCTGATTTATCAAGCTCTCTCGGGAATCATCTTACTTGCAGGTTTCTTGAGCTGGGCATGGTTTGCCAAAACTGGTGACTTTAACTATGAGTCATTGGCAGCAACGCATTTACCAGCCAATCTCCAACTCCTATTTCTCAGTATTATCCTGCTCGGTTTTGGGATCAAGATGCCGTTGGTGCCGTTTCATACTTGGCTCCCAGATGCCTACGTCGAAGCCTCGACACCCGTGTCGATGTTGTTGGGTGGCATTGTCTCCAAATTAGGCACCTATGGCTTAATCCGCTTTGGTTTGGGTTTATTCCCCGATGCGTGGGCGATTGTCGCTCCCTGGTTGGCACTCATCGCCGTCTTTACCGCAGTATACGGCAGTACGATCGCGATCGCCCAAACCGATATCAAGAAAACGATCGCCTATAGTTCCGTCGCGCATTTGAGCTATGTATTGCTGGCTACCGCTGCGGGGACTCCGTTGAGCCTGTTAGGCGCAGTCTATCAAATGGTGGCACACGGCTTAATTCTCGCCCTATTATTTAACCTAGTTGGCATCATTGAAGCCAAAACAGGCACCCGTGAATTAAACCAGCTTCACGGATTGCTCAATCCCCAGCGCGGCTTACCCTTTGTCGGGGCAATGTTGATTCTCACCATGATGGCGAGTGCGGGTATTCCGGGGATGGCAGGTTTCATCGGTGAATTCCTCTCCTTCCAAGGTAGTTATGCCGCCTTCCCCATCGGTACGCTCATTTGTCTGGCGAGTACGGGTTTAACTTCTGTCTACTTCATCATCATTATCAATCGCGCCCTCTTTGGCAAGTTAACACAAGACCTCATCTATTTGCCCAAAGTCGCCAGCTACGAGCGGGTACCAGCAATAGTCCTGGCTGCACTCATTATCCTACTGGGCGTTCGACCGAATATCTTGATTTCCCATACTCAAGTTACCACCGATGAGTTCGTGGCAACGCTCCCATCAGCAACTACTCAAATCGCCAAACTAGAAGTGAAAAATCCCCTCCCTGGAGCGAAAAGTGCGGTCTTGGGGTTTCCCCAAGTAAAGCACCTTTTCAAGACAGGGGTGCCCGTAGGGCGGGGTGGGTAGATCTCCGCAGCGAATCTAACAAACACGACAGATGACAGTGGGTAGGGCGGGTTTGCATGAAATCTCTAGTACAAAAGACATCAACAGCATAAACTCGCCCCTACATATTATTAATATTCCACACTAATCCAAAATCCCCATGACTACAACCACAGCTCCTGCACCCACCAAATTACCACCATCCACCCATCAATTTGCCGACGTTATCCATCGCCTCGAAGCAGGTGGCGCGATGCTACCCGACACACCCGAAAACCTGATGCAAATCATCGGCTTGTACAAAGCCTACGCCGTCCCGATGGACTTCTACTGGCGCGACTTGCTGTACATTGCCGAGCGTGTCTTCATCAACCCGCTACCTGCCTTTAAATACTTCCTCCCGCAGGAATATCTCGACTTACCCAATCACTATGCAGGTGACACCGCCGACTTACGCATCTGGCAAAAAGGCGCAGCTTCAGCACATCCCGAACTGCTAGAGTTTATGGAAAAAGGGCGCAGTACCAAAATGCCCAAACTTTTCCATCACTTACTACACGATCGGATTAATATGGAGTTTGCGGAAGCCTGTATGCAGGCGATGTACTGGCATCGGGGCATGGGTGGCAGGTTCGATCCTTATCTAGATACTGACGAATACAAGCAAAACGCCGATCGAGCTATTAAAGCATATTTCAAGGGCAATCCGGCTATGCTTGCCGCTTACAAACTTTTCCCCGACATGTTCATCGAGCAGGTACGCGTGCTTTCCTACTATTCCAACTTAGGACTGTTTTGGGAAGTGATGGCTCCGGTATTCTTTGAGATGAGCGATCTTTATGATGAGGGTAAAATTACCTCTGTCCCAGAAGCGATGGATTTCCTGGTAAATGGGATTTTTGCTGTTGCAGGGCGACCGATTTATCATCATGTTTATATCGATGGGGAAATGTTTGAAATCATCCCTAAATCCTGCGGTTTTACTTGGTTGTACGAGGCGGCTTTACCTTATGTCGAAGCAGTATTTTATCGGACTGCTCCATTTCGTGGCACCAAATCCTACAATGCTCAAGCCGAGCAAGTACCAGCAGAGCAAAATGATTTTCATTACGGCATTTTATATGCCGATGTAAATCCCGTCGGTGCTGCCGGGATTCCGCCGACATTATTGATGGATGATATGTATCATTTCTTGCCTCAATATTTGCTCGATTACTACGAACAACATTGTCGGGGTAAAGATGATATGTTAATTCAATTAGGTGTGAGTTTTCAGCGATCGATGTATTGTGTTACTTCAGCAGTAATTCAGGCATTACGGGGCGCTTTACTCTATCCTTTGGACGATCCTAATCCCCAACATCTAGAGAAAAATCGTCAATTCTTTGAGTCTCAGATCGATCGCTTTAAGCGCCCTGAAGCTCGATTGAGTGATATTCAGAATCAAGAATATAGATAATTTTGAAGATTGAATGTTTTCTTAATTAACATAGGTTAGTCGAGCCACTTGAATCAAGCTAAAATGTGTTAGAAGCTAGCCGATAAATCATGACGTTAGACACATCCTCGATCGAGATTATTGAAGCAGATTTAACTATCGCCGCACATGCGCGGGCAGTCATAACATTAATGGATGAATATGCTCGCGATCCGATGGGTGGCGGTAGTGGATTATCGGACTATGCTAAAACACATCTAATTGCTGAATTAGCTAGACGCAAGACTGCTCGTATTATCCTCGCTTTTGTAGAGCGAGAACCAGCCGGACTAGTTGTTTGTTTGGAAGGATTTTCCACTTTTGCTTGCCAACCATTGCTGAATATTCATGATGCGATCGTTTCGCTACCTTATCGAGGTAGAGGGCTATCTAAGTTGATGCTACAACTAGCGGAACAAATTGCGATCGAGCTAGGATGCTGTAAACTGACACTAGAAGTTTTAGAACATAACTATCTTGCTCAAAAAGCATATCGATCGTTTGGATTTAACGGCTATGAGCTAAACCCCCAAATGGGTAAAGCACTATTCTGGGAAAAGAAATTGTAATGTATCTAAATTTTATAATATTACAATGGTTACTTCTCGTAGGGTGGGCACTGCCCACCAACAGATTTAGCGATCGCAATAGTCGATAAAAAACAAACATTCAATACATAGTATTTAGTTAAGAAGGTGGGCAGTGCCCACCCTACAAAATTAGAGTTTTAATAATAATAAGATGCCAAATATCGTAGAAATTGCGGTTAGTAACGATAACTTCAAAACCCCCGTCGCCGTCGTTCAAGCGGCTGGATTAGTGTCGTCCCAGTAGGGTGGGCACTGCCCACCAACAGATTTAGCGATCGCAATATTCGATAAAAAACAAAAATTAAATACATAGCATTTAGTTAAA
>NZ_JANLWO010000224.1:0-2571 GCF_031364565.1 Chamaesiphon sp. OTE_20_metabat_361 | reverse complement strand
AATCGGGAACTAGTGCTGCCAGCACCCCAGGAAGAGCGTAAGACCTGCGGAGATGCCCTATTAGAAATCGGTAAAACAGTTACTTACTTTCACACAGCCGACAAGATCTCCCATGCAGATATCTGGATCGAAGGCAATCGTCACACCTACGCCGTTCGATCGCGCAAGCGCACCCCATAAGGGTGGTCGAAAGCCTTCAGAATGTGGCTTGCTGGCGAGTATTTCCAAGCAGAAGGTAAGGGCATCGGCTCGCGAACAATTCAGGATACTCTCAATACATTAGAGGCAATTGCCATCTTTCAAGGTGAAACCCGGTCGGTGCATCTTAGAACAGCCGAACATCAAAGCAAAATCTACCTCGATTTGGGTATCCCAGATTGGAAAGCGATTGCTGTCGCAGACGGCAAGCCGTTCGAGGTTGATTCGTCGGGTTGGCGGTCGGTGTCCGATCCACCAGTGCGGTTTTGGCGACCCAATTCGCTACTCCCTTTACCCGATCCGGGCGCAGGGGGAAACCTAGATGAGTTGAAGGAACTCATCGATGTCGATGGATCGGCGTGGATTCTCATCATTACTTTTTTACTATTCTGCTTTTGTCCCGATCTAACATATCCCATTCTGGTGATTACCGCCCCCAGAGGCAGTGGCAAGACAGCCGCAGCGGAAATTATCAAGGGTTTAGTCGATCCTGGTAAAGCTCCACTAATTAAGCCCCAATCTGATACTCATTGCTTGGGTTCGTTCCATGGTCGGGGAACCCGACCGGACGAACTCCGCAAATTAGCAGTAGCAGCTACACGACGCTGGGTGATGGGTTATGACAATGTGAGTCACATCAGCACCAACCAGTCAGATGATTTTTGCAGAATGGCAACTGAGTTTGGATTTAGTACCCGCACCCTAAATACAACGGATGAGGAAACGACCTTTGAGTTTACGCGCCCCCAGATTATCACTGCCATCGATGCTCTAGTAACTCGTGACGATTTAGCCGAACGCGAAGCGCGCCGCTAAGGCGGTCGAGTACTGGGGGCACAACTATTGGAGATTACTGAAGACAAGAGACTGCCCCAAGCCGAACTAAATGCCAAGGTGGCACGTCTGCACCGTCTGTACAGTGTGCGGATGACCTTAATGCCCATCGGGGAGAGAGTTTTAATCGAGACGATCTGGCAGACGATACTCGCAATACAGACGATCGGCAGACGATCGAACCAGAGGGGATCGTCTGCGCTAGGACTACAGAGGAACGAGACTTTACTAATTTTGGAGACGATCCAACCGATGCAAACGATCGACATACGCCATTTTCTCATATCGATCTTGAAAATGTGGAGGTGGAGTATGAATGTTGATATTCAGATCGGTTCGATCGTCTATGGACGCAGTGGGAAACCACTCAGAGTTGGCTCTGTAGACAAAGATCTATTGCTGATAGCTGGTGAATCTGGTTACAGAAAGATTCATCGATCGGTAATCTTGAGCGTAGAGTCACTTCTGCGATCGAATCGCATCCAGATCGGCGATTGCCGTTCGCGAAGCGTCTCGTTGGCGTAGCCTCTCGAAGAGAAGAGAAGGCAGACCAAAGGTCAACGAGCATGGCGAAATGCTCACTCCAGCCCAAAATATCCGCAGGCTTGGTTTAGGAATGGGGTCAACAAAAGTTCAACTATAGTCCCAGCGATTGAATCTGCGAAAGTCGAACGTTTTAGTCTTGATGGCGTGTGGATAAAAACAAAGGATGGGGAACTCGATCGCGTCACCAACACAGCCTTCGAGATCGGAGACTGGGGGTGGGAAAGGACTCACCCATAACTCGCCTTATTTCCGATCCGCTCGGTCGTTGGCGGAAAGCCCGCTCGCCTGGAGACTCGACCCAAATTTTAGCAGCATTGAAAACATACAAATTGAAAGTAATAAGTATGTCTAACCCCGAACTAGCCCTGTTGCGACAACAAATGGCTTTATTGGAAACTCGCGTTAAGTATCTAGAAAAACCGCTCCAACAGCAGTGGGTGACAAGCTCTAAGGCTGCCCAAATTTTCGCAGGAAAGATGAGTTCCTACCAAATCCGCAAGGCGATCTGTCATGCAATAGCCAAGCCTGAAGACTCGCTGTTAATCGCTGGTACGCATTTTCTACTCATTCTGAATTTAGATGGTGACGATTTGAGTCAACTAGATGGGGAATCCAAGAACGTTGAGTATCAGATCGATATCCCCAAATGGGGGGAATGGATGATTTCAACTAGCCTGTCACTAGGCACAGATTAGGCACGAGCCTTTACTGTAAAGTCCAAGGTACAGGAATCGAACCTGTCTAGAGCTTGCGCTCGCGGATTATGAGTCCGCTGCCTAAACCGATCGGCCAACCTTGGTGATATTGGATTATCTTAGCATCAGAGACTGACAATTGACTATTGAAATTGCCTTAATACCGATCCGACAACCCAGATGGTATTGACTTCCTTAAGTTATCTATGATATAAATGGTGACTGCAAGGACGTATAGCTCAGTTGGTTAGAGCGCATCGTTGACATCGATGAGGTCCGCCGTTCGAGTCGGCGTACG
>NZ_JANLWO010000206.1:0-5463 GCF_031364565.1 Chamaesiphon sp. OTE_20_metabat_361 | reverse complement strand
TCTACAAATACAAATTCAGTGATAATATCGCGATTACTCCTGCGTTGATCTATGTAACGTCAACTGATGAAACTAATAGCAATAGTGCAGTGATCGGCGTAATCAGAACTACATTTACGTTCTAACAATCGCAACTAACTTTGCTAAGTACTCGATCGATCTGACGATCGAGTACGCCAATCCAGTCAGAAGTGATATCTTACTTCTGGCTGGTTTTTAATTTGTGGCACTCACTATTCCCTGCACCAGATCTGTAGAGATTTTTAGATCTGTAGATCTGTAGGTTGGGTTGAAGCATGAAACCCAACACACCTAGCTAAATCAAGTATTTAGGTGGTAGGAGACAAAATAATTGTGCTGTGCCGATCGCGATCCGATTTTCGGCAAATTTCAAACCGATAATACCGCCCTTTTTAAGAATTAATTGGTGGCAAACTTTACCAAATATTAATAATTCAGCCCACTCACTCAAATTCGGCTCGTGCCCGACTAAGGCTAAATTGGTGATGTTATCGGTACGGGCATCCCATTCCCTCAACCACGCAGGGAGATTTCCGCTGGGTTTCAGCTCTGGGGATACCTCTAATTTGGGGCTGAGTTTTTTGTCGATCGAGATCTCTGCCGTTTGGCGCGCGCGGACTAAAGGACTAGTAATAATTAGATCGAATTTTAGGTCTAATTCGATCGCTCGATCGGCAACTTGTTCGACTCTTTTGCGTCCTGCTTTAGTAAGGCATCTTAACTCATCATTGGCGATCGAGTCTGCTGGATCTAAATCTTCGGCAATACCATGACGAATTAAGTATAAGTACATATTTTTGTTAATGATTTGAGACTTATTGACACTCAAGCGGATGATATCTAGTGGGTAACTGTTTATTGCCGATCGATACTTATCTGGCTCGATCGGGAATTATAAAGTAGATGATAAATGTTTTAAGACGATCGAAGGTGCAGTAGTTATGACAAGATTGGGTGCCGAAGAATTTGTGCCAGCGAGAAATAGATTTCGGTGGGAGGCTTTTTTACCAAAGCGGAAAGCTTGGATACAGACTTTAATTTTATTGCCGTTTGGCGTACATGTTGCTAACTTCTTGGGTGCTAGTTGGCAATTTTCTGCTAATGCGATCGGGGTAGAACAGCAGTATCTTCTCGGGGCAATTTCGATGGTAATTAATTTATTACTGCCGAGTTTATTTTTTGCCTGCTTATTCCATGGGGGTAGTTGGGTACTGGGGAAGCAAGAATCATCAACATGGTATCCCAAAACCCGCGCCTTGTCAGCAGGTGCAGCGGCTACCTTGACGATCGCGGTGTCATTTGGGATGGTGGGGCTATTGACTCATAGTTTTGGGATCTGTCGTAATCCAGCAGCGGGGAATGTTGCGCAGTCTTTACTATGCAATCTCGATAATTATAATTTTGAATCCAAATCTTGGTTTGGAGCGTGGTTTATCGTCGCGGCTTACTGCTATCAAGCCCAAAGCTCGATCGAGTCTCGGATCGCCCATCGGCATCGAAATTATCCACCCCGCTTTACATCGCCCGAGCATGATTTTGCCGCCGCCATGACGGGACACGATGATTATCATGCCAACCCATCCACCGAGGCGATCGGCAATGGCGAAGACTAGACCGCAAATTTTTTCGCCCCAATGTTAGAATATGACGGTATCAATCCAGGTAGCATCAGCACGACGCATCAGCGATCGCCTTTAAGTAAATTGCTAAACCGAAATCATCATCTTAATGTGGGACGGCTCTGCCAAACCTTAATTGGCTCGATCGTTTATCTGGGGTGTTGGGGACAATTACCGAGCATTGCCAACCCCTCCAGCCTGCGAGAGCAGATCTTACCGAGTATCGCTCAAAACGCGCCGCCAGCAGACAAACAGCCGCCATCCGAGCCAAACTCAATCGATATCAGTCCCGAAGTTATCGATGGTAGTCCCGTCTTGCAAAAATGGCTCAAGGGGATTCCCGATGTCCTGGATGATATTAAAAATGACCCGAGTTTTCGGACTCGGGTAAAAGTTGGCTACTCTCAATATCCCTCCACCGGACAAACGGGTGGGATTCATCTCGCCGTCGATGATGTGTTCTTCGGGCGCAGTGGGCTTTCTGCCAGTGCCAATTACAATTCGGGCGGTAGCCGCAGTGCTTACGGTGCTGACGTGCAGTATTATCTCTTACCTTTGGGTGGTTATTTCAATGTGACACCCCTAGTCGGCTTTCGCCATCTCCAGACTGATAAATATAGCCGCGATGGGCTAAATCTCGGCGTCAAGCTGATGCTCGTACCGTCCCGTGGGGGTGGTGCCGATATCGCCCTGAGCCAGAGCTGGGTAGGTTTAGGTAGTAGCACCGAGACGGGTTTGACAACTTTGTCTGTTGGTTATGCCATCACCAATCACCTCCGGTTATCGACAGACATCCAGCAGCAAAATGCCAAGGAAAACTACGATAGCCGGGTGGGTTTGGGAATCGAGTGGATGCCATAGGCTCGATCGATGCTGAAAGAGGATTGGTGCGTTTGGCTATCTTGTCTCGCTAAACCGTCAATAGGTTAATAAATAACTTCGGCTAGTTATATCTATCGATTGGAAGATGCAGAAAAATGAGTATTGTTGACTACTAAATATAAATAGCTCGTTTTGGGATCGTGTCACCTCAGCTAGCAACGACTAAAAATGCTGCCCTACCAAAAACTACCTCGATGGCTTAAAGTTAGTTTAGCCTTTCCATTAATTTTTCTAAATGGTTGGCTGATCGGGCTACTCTATCATTCCTTACAACCGATTTCTAGTATCGTCATTGCGGCTTGTTTGGTGACGTTTTTACTAGATTATCCGATCGCGTTCCTAGAAAGACGTGGACTAGCACGAGCTTGGGCAATTGGATTGGTGTTGGTGGTTGCCATTGCCTTGGTAGGAGCGATCGGTTTTGGGCTACTGCCGATCGTGTTTAGACAGTTGGAGGAATTTGCCAATCGTTTACCCGCTTGGTTGACAGCCGCACAGGTGCAAGTCGCTACTCTGAGTACGCAGCCGATCTTCCAAGACTTGCCAGTCGATCTCACTACTTTAACCGCTGGCTTGACCGAGCGAGTCACTCAAACCCTCCAATTAGCCTCGCGTCAAGCGCTCTTTCTCGCTGTGGATACGATTAATAGTGCCTTAAATTTGCTCTTAACTGTCGTACTGACCGTTTTATTAGTATTTAGTGGCACCCGCTTGTGGAACGGCTTACTGAGTTGGTTGCCCGCACCTTGGAATCAACAGATTCAAGATTCGCTCCGGCAAAGTTTTCAGAGTTATTTCGCGGGTCAGGCGATCGTGTCTACGATTCAAGGTGTGTCGCTGGTAACTGTATTTTTACTACTTCAGATTCCGTTTGGGTTGCTATTTGGCTTGACGATTGGCTTTGCCAGTCTGATTCCCTTTGGCGGTACCCTGACGATTATTGTGATTAGCTCGCTGCTAGCGCTGCAAAACATTTGGCTGGGACTTAAAGTTTTGCTAGTGGCGGTCGTCGTCGGTCAGATTATTGAAAATGCGATCGCGCCTCGGTTGATGAGTGGGATGACGGGACTCAATCCCGCAGTTGTGTTCATCTCGGTATTGTTAGGATCGCAAGTAGGCGGTATTCTCGGATTACTTTTAGCAGTGCCGAGCGCGGGGTTTATCAAGCGAATTGCTGACGCGCTCAGAGAGCGGCTTCGCCAACAATTGAGAGGTGCTACTTCAGATGCCGTGCTTGTCAGTAATCCACCCTCATAATCGTGTTATGGTTTCCCCTTTCCCCTAACTTGCACAGGAAGTCTATTGAGTAGGTTTCTACCTCTTTATGTATAGTTTAATCTTTAATTTAGAGAACTTAAGACAGAGCCGCCGATCGCATAGATTAATTAAGATTGATACAGCAGCACTAGCGATATCAAATCTATTAGCCGATCGATACTATGAGCAAACATGTTAAAAATGGCAAGAAAGTAAGCAGTTATCAGTTTAAAATACCTCCTCCTGCTAGCTCCTCTCAAGAGGTTGTGCAGCTTCAAATCGCTTTGCTGCTATCATCGATCGAGCTAACTTTTAATCGCATCGGAGCTTAAAGCAACTAATATCCACTATCCACTATCCACTATCCACTATTCACTATTCACTATTCACTATCCACTATTCACTATCCACTATCCACTATCCACTATTCACTATTCACTATTCACTATTCACTAACTTAGCAACGTGAAATACTCGGCCAAGTGAAATAAAATGTCGTACCTTTACCAACTTGAGATTCTAATCTAATATCACAACCCACCGCTCGAACGATCTTTTTCACGATCGCCAGACCGATCCCCGTACTATCGGCGCGATTTTGAGGATTTACAGCTTGGAAAATAGTAAAAATATCATCTTGATACTTAGGGGCGATTCCCGGTCCATCATCGGCAATGATAAATTCATAAAAGTTTGGTACTTTTTGCATCGATATTTTTACCGAGCCATCAAGTCGATCGTGATGTTTGATACTATTACCAATTAGATTAGAAAATACCTGAAATAATAAGATTTTTTTGCCATCGATCGTTGGCATATTTGCCGCAATCTCGATCTTAAATGTCGGGGGCGGTGCAATTGATTCGATGACTTCAGCCAGTAATCGATCGACTGCGACTAATTCATTGGAGTTTGTTACTTGCCCAATCCGGGCATAGTCGAGTAAGCCATCAATTATTGCGGACATTTTATGAACTCGATTGCGCAATAATAGCATTTGCTGTTGATTTACTGCTGAGAGCGATCCTGCCAAATCATCTTCGATCCATTGGGAAAGATTGGCAATTGCTCGTAAGGGCGCTTTGAGATCGTGAGAAACAACCTGAGCGAAACTATCTAGTTCTTGGTTGCGTTCTTCTAAAGCAGCTTGAATTTTTTGGCGCTCGGTTGTGTCGCGCGCGATCGCGTAAATTACACCTTTTTCCACATCAGGCAAGGAACTCCAAGATAGCCAGCGGTAAGACCCATCTTTACAACGGTAGCGGTTTTCAAAACTCACAACAGAGTCCCCCGTGCTGAGACTTTGAGCCGCTTCGATCGTACTTTGCAGATCGTCAGGATGGACTAGATCTAAATATGGTCGCATCATTAATTCGGTATTAGTAAAGCCTAAAACTCGATTCCATGATGAATTGATCCGGATAAAATAGCCATCAAAATTAGCAATTGCTAGTAAATCGAGCGATAAATTAAAAAACCTGTCTCGCTCTTGTTCGTAATGTTTGCGTTCGGTGATATCTCGCGCGGCTGCATAAATTAGCTTTTTTTGTGGATAAGGTGTGGCACTCCATGATAACCAGCGATACGAGCCATCTTGACAACGATATCTATTTTCAAGATCGCTCTTAGGTTCACCGAGCCTTAGCGCTTCAAAGGTGGCACTAGTCCGCTCCCAATCGTCAGG
>NZ_JANLWO010000201.1:0-2940 GCF_031364565.1 Chamaesiphon sp. OTE_20_metabat_361 | reverse complement strand
GATGGTACTTTTTGCTCATTTTCCGATAAGCACGCCGAATTTCGATCGCGGATGCGCTGGGATGGATCCCTAATAAATCGTAGTAAGTTTGCTGCTGTTTGCTATTCACCAGACAAGATTTGAGTAGTTAGCTAAAGTTACAGGCGATGCTCTCGCGGTGCAGATCCGATAGAGAGTTGCGACTGATAAAATAGCCCGCAAATACTCGCCAATAATAACCAAGCTAACGTATTTAGGCGCAGATCTGGGAGCGTCACATCAGTCATGTTAAAGGCGACAAACCCACTAAAGGCCATCAAATAGGTAAAAAATATCGTCCGCGAATGCCGCCATTCGATCGGAAAATCGAGAAATAACCGCGTCCCGCAGGTGACGATCCAGCCAATGATGCCTACTAAGCAGATGGTCGCAGGTAGTCCCAAACTAGCGCCCAGCATGACTACTACGTTATGGGGCTGCGGCACCCAGATCTGACTGTAGGCTTGATAGAGATTGCCAAAACTTTGCATTCCCCAACCTGTGAGCGGACGTTCCTGGATCAGTTTCCCGGCAAATTTAAACTGGGCGACTCGCGTTAGCGCATCGGGACGATCGGGATACATCTCATCGGTAATTCGCGCCCAAAAGTAGCGGGGGACGATCGCCCGCAGGGGTTCTTTGAGGGGCGATGGTGCGTATGCCGAACTAAAAATTACCGCCATTAGCGCCGTTACTAATCCCAAAATTCCGTACCAAGATTGATAAGCCGCAAAGACTAGCATACTGACGATCGCGCCACCCCAAGCCGATCGCGAACTAGTCAGAATCAGGGCACCACCACCCAAGAGCAGAAATAAACTTAGATAAATTAACTTGGGCGATTTCCACACCGCCACTGGGGGTAACTTGGCTGACACATCATTACACCGCCGCTCCCAAGTATCCACCCACAAGCCCAAACCAAAGATAAATACCATCTGTAAGTATTCGGCAAAGCCAGTCGCATAGCCAAATAATGAGGACATCCGCCCGAGCGGATTACCGCCGGGATGCAGCCCAAAAATCTGGATCGGACTGCCCATGACACTCAGTTCGCCGCCCCATCCCAACCACAATTCCCCATATCCGATTAGAATCACCGGAATCGCTGAGAGTAGAAAAATCCACGCCAATTGTCGTAACTGCTCTAGGGTTTGGATCAGCACGCTATAAGCGGCAAAAAAGCCGAAAAAGGGCACGAGATTGGCTAAGCCGAGTAGGGCATCTCCCGGCGAGACGCCAAATAACGATACCCCGATCGCCCAGACACTCCAGATTGCCAGCAACCAATTGACTCGATGGCGCAAAATTTCGCGCCTAGCTTTGACCCATGTTAATACTAAGGCGATAAAAATCGGCAGCACCCCGAGCGCGGGTAAGATCGGAAAAATCAGGAAGCCAATTCTCGCAAAGCTCCACGCTGACTGGAGTTGCGGCTTGGGATGTTGCCAATTTGCGCCGGGAATTAGGGACAGAAAGTTAGGCATCAGTGGCACGATCGAGGATGGGAGTTACGGGAGCGGTGACAAAATCTGGCTCGTCAACGCCGGGGTAAAAGCTCGCTACGATGCCGACGAGCAACCACCATAAGGTTTGAATCTGGGGACGATACCATTCGGTATCGGTGGTACCTTGCCCGATCGTGGCGACAATTGCCACGATCGCGGCAATCAGCCAATAAGCTTGGGGATTCCCGGTCGATCGCAACTTTGCTAAACCTTTAATGCCACAGTTAATTGTTACGGCGATCGACCATAGTAGAGCAGCGAAGCCGATAAAGCCAATTTCGACGATCGTTTCTAAGAAGATCGAGTAGGCTGCTAGCGCGCCGAAGCGGGGGCTAGTTTGATAAATGGGATAAATCTTCTTAAATACCCGATCTCCTGGCCCAAAGCCCCAAATAGGTCGATCGTGAATCATTTTACTGACGGCTTTCCAGACTTCGAGCCGGACGTTATTACTACTATCTTTGCCACCGCTAAAAATACTCAATACCCGATCGCGCAGCATCGGTACAGCGATAATTGTCAACCCACCGATGACGAACATCGCGCCTAAAGCGATCGGTAATGCCCATGATTTCCAAAATTTGGGCAATGTCGGGCGCAACCAATAGTACACCAACGCCGCCGCCACGATCGCGCCCAAGATCGCTCCTACCCAAGCACCGCGACAGTAAGTAACTTGCAAGCAATAGGTATTTGTCACTACCATCACGATCGCCAGAGTCTTCTGCATCCAACCGCTCCAGATAAAATAAGCAGCGACACTAAATGCGATCGCGGGTAATAGATATGCTGCCAAGAGATTGGGATTGTTGAGATAGCTATATGCCCGCGTGGTTTTGGATAGAGTAGACTCCGCATCGACCCAATTTCCGAGCTGTTTGGCACCATAAATCGACTGATGAATGCCATACGCACTGACAATTACCGCCAGATGCAGGTAAATCCCGATCAGCCAGCTCCGAATTCGGGCGGAGCGACACAACCGCGCTAACATCACAAACAAGATCAGATACAAACTGACTAAGTTTAGCCCCCGCAGGGCGGCATCCTTAACGGGCGATAAACCCGTGGAGATTGCCGAGATCGTCCAAAATACTAGCAGCGTGATGTGAATGGGCGTAATGCCCCCACCGCGATTATCGACTAGAGTCAGCAGTACCCAGAAAGCTGCTATGGCTCCCATGACTAGGGCAATAGTTTCGGTGGAGAGTCCTGGTGTGGACGGCACAAATGGCGACATCACAAAGACGATCGATGTCAAAATCGCGCCAATTTCGTCGCCCCACTGCATCAGCCAACTCTGTTGTCGCCAAGATTGCAAGCAGCCCACCCAGCGATGCAGATAACTAGCATCAACCCATCTATTTGGGGATATGTCTGATAATGTCAGGCGTTGCCACAAAGAATACATCAA
>NZ_JANLWO010000058.1:0-1892 GCF_031364565.1 Chamaesiphon sp. OTE_20_metabat_361 | reverse complement strand
ACACCCCCAGCCAGTCCGAGTTGATGATTGGCAATGCGATCGGGTCGAAATCGAGCCGGAATCGTCAGTTGCAATCGATCGGCTGTACTGGTAAGTTGAATTTTACTCCCTGAAGGTTGGCGCATGATTTAAAGCAGTGGGTGGTGAATTAATTGAGAATTGAGAATTGAGAATTGATAATTGCGGATCGATTCTCCGGAAGAGCAGCGGAGCCAACGCGCGAAGAGTGGAGGAGCATGTGTTGCACTAAGCAAACCACTGCGTGGTGTTAATTCAAGTCGTGGGTTTGAATTTTCAGCGGTACGGGGGTAGTGTAGGGTGCGGCTGACTGGCTGGCATCGCTGGTACCGAGCTGTTGTTGTAAGGAGCGATCGCGATCGATCGCGATTCCGGACAAGCCGGATGGATAGCTAAATCGCTCGTCAGTCCATAAGATCCAGCGACTTCCAGGCAATAGCGTCGTGAGTTGCTGGGGTTGGCTGGTGAGGTAAATGCTCGGGATGGTGGGTAGTTCGGCGGAGAGTGGTTCGGCTCTCTGGACGGCGGCGAGGGTTTCGAGTACCTGACGCTCGCCAGAAATTAGTCCCGTTCCTGCCGTCCACAGTCGGACATCGAGCCGCTGGTGGGCATAAAAATACAGGGTACAGGCGGCAATCACCGCTTGCTCGAAGTCGGCGGCATCCCAATTAGCACCACTATCGAGGACGATGACTACTTCTCGTCCGCCGCGATCGATTTCCAATTCGCGCACTTGAAATTCGCCGTGACGGGCGCTAGTCCGCCAGTGGATCGATCGCATCGGATCGCCGTACCGATACGGACGCAGCGATCTGGTAATCCCCTCGGTAGCCGCATCGAGCTGGCGATTGGCACGCTCGGTTTGGCGTTCTTGACTCCCTGCACCGTCGATGAGGGGACATTTATCTAAGTCGAGCGCTTGGGGATAGACATAGGCAATCGCGGGTACCTGACGCGATCGCTCCGACCAAAATAAGCCAATTGGTGCGCCACTGCGGAGGGCGACTGGCGACCACTGATACACCCCGCGCTGCTCTGTAGGCTGACGATAGACCCAGCGATGTTCGGTTTGGGGTAAAACTTGCGCTACGGTGGTTTGGGGCGGATGCGATCGATTCCAGGGATTGAGATCGCGGACTTGAAATAAGGTTTGGACTCGGCTGGTGGGATTACTAATCGTCAGTGCGATCTCTAGTTCGGCACCAGCCGTAACTGGTAAAATTGGTTCGCGACTGACACTCAGAGCGCGAATCGATCGAGCGGGCAAAACGGCACCCACGCCGAGCAATGCCACTCCTACGCCACTGATGACGTACAGCCAGCCAGCCATCGTATTAGTTGCCGCCCCAAAAAAGCAAATTGTCAGGATTGCCAACAACCCGCCACCAAAGGCGGGAGTTGCCCAATTAGTTTCCAGCCATTTAGTCGCACGATTGAGCATGAGAATTTAGATTCCGCGATCGAGATCGACCATTAATATTAGTTAGAGTACCCAGCAATAGTCGATCGATTTGGGGGAAGCTCACTTTTTTTATGGGTGTCGATCTTTTCGCTCTCCAATCCTGCCCAGCAAAACCTGCCCAAACACGGTAAGATTTTCATCTATGCACTCTAGGTATGATGAGATTTTCGGTACTTTGTCTATGCCAAGTGCCAACACTGCCGCTACGATCGACTCTTAACTTGTCAATTATGCTAGGTATTCATGACGATCCGACTTTATGACGGTGTTCCGGCTTACTATCATCGAGCCGCCATCATTATTCTCCTGGCTGGCTTCTTAGTGAGATTAGTTATTTCAATTTTGTTTCATCCTGGATTTGATGAAGCGTATTACTATCTCTACACTCTGCATCCCGACTGGAGTTATTTCG
>NZ_JANLWO010000721.1:0-5012 GCF_031364565.1 Chamaesiphon sp. OTE_20_metabat_361 | reverse complement strand
TTCCTGACAAGCCGTGAGAAAATGGTCTACCCGGCGGACTCTAGACAAGATTTCGAGGTGATTTTTAGGGAAAGGGGTGATGCCCCAACGCGCGAGTTGAGTGAGAATCCACAGTCCTTCGACGCGGCGAGGACAGTTGGCGTTTTCGACGTGAAATTGGTGGTAACGGGGGAGAATTTCGGGCACGGTGCCACCACCTCTGTCAAATGGCCCGATTAGTCCGGGACGAATGGCTTGAGGGGAGACATTGAGGTGTTTGGCGAGCAGGGTGAGGATTTCTGGACGATGGCGGGGTTCATCGCAATACTCACAGGCTTCGAGGATGGCGCGGACGATCGCGCTGTGAGTATTAGGATGCTGTTGTACCCAGCTTTCGCTGAATCCCAGCACTTTCTCTGGGTTCCCAGCCCAGATATCCAGATCTGTGGCAATAACAAAACCGATCCCTTCTTGAATGGCGACGGTATTCCAAGGTTCGCCGACGCAGAAACCGTCTATATCACCAGATCTCAATTGACTGACCATTTCTTGCGGCGGGATAACCACCAAGTCTAGATCGATATCTGGGTCGATGCCAGCGGAGGCGAGCCAATACCGCAGCATCAGGTTGTGCATCGAGCATTCATGGACGATGCCAAGGGTCAGTTTCCGCTCGATAATTGTGGTTTTAATTGCTGCCTTCAGGTTTTGGAGCGTGCGGATGCCCTTACTGTAGAGCTGGGTACTCAGAGTGATAGCGTTGCCGTTCCGCGAGAGGACGAGAGGGACGGAAATTGGGGTTGATGGTCGATCGTTCGTGCCCAGAGTCAGGGCTAGGGGCATCCCTGCGACCATCTGAGCCGCGTGAAGTTCGCCGCTGACAATATGGTCGGCGATCGCGTCCCAGTTCGCTTCCTGGAGGAGGTTGATTTGCTCGATGCCGTACTTAGCAAAGAAGCCTTTTTCTTTGGCGATAATCAACGGCGCAACGTCGGTGAGTGGGATGTAGCCGATATTAACGGTGGTTTGTTCGATTTTTTTGGTTTGGGGGGCGAGGATCGTTGTCGATTTATTTGCTTGACGTTGTTTGACGCGTTTTTGCTGGTTGAGGAAGTCGATGATTTCACTCCGCATCGGGTAGTAGTCGGGATGCTTGACTACTTCCATCCGCTGGCGGGGACGAGGCAAATCGACGGTGAGGATTTGACCGATTTGGGATTCGGGGCCGTTTGTGAGCATCACCACCCGGTCGGATAATAATAAGGCTTCATCGACATCGTGTGTCACCATGACGGCAGTAACGCCACTCTCTTCGCAGATGTGCATCAATTGCTCCTGTAAGCCGCCACGGGTGAGCGCGTCTAGGGCACCAAAAGGTTCGTCGAGTAGGAGTAATTTGGGGCGAATAGCTAGGGCACGCGCGATCGCAACGCGCTGTTTCATCCCCCCCGATAGTTCGCCGGGGCGCTTTTTGGCTGCATGAGTCAAGCCGACTAATTCGATATGATGCTCGATAATACTGCGGCGTTCGCCTTGGGGTCGTCTACTGTAGACTTCATCGACAGCTAGGGCAATATTTTCGCGGACAGACAGCCACGGTAATAGGGAATAATTCTGAAATACTACCATTCGATCGGGGCCGGGTTCAGTAATTTCGCGTCCTTCCAAGATTACCCCGCCCGCCGTCGCTCGATCGAGTCCAGCGAGCATATTTAATAGGGTCGATTTGCCACAACCGGAGTGCCCGACTAGCGAAATAAATTCACCTTCATGAATCTCTAACTCGATATTTTTCAGGGCGACATATTTCCCGCCATTAGCTAGCGGAAATACTTTATCTACGTGGTCGATTTGGACAAACATAGTTTAGTGGATAGTGGATAGTGAATAGCTTCTATTTAGGAACAATCTGTAGGGGCGGGTTTGCGGCGCGCGCACGCCTTTGTTTCCGGACGGTTTGCGACTGAAATCGCGCTGTAGGCGAAGACGTGTCGCTAGACGGTTTCCTCGTGCTAAGCGTTTGGGTCAAGACAGCGCGACAAGACAATGGCACAAGTGTCGATTCTGCCAGTAACTTCATTCAAACCCGCCCAATCCCACTAGCATCGATCGCATGTCTTACCTGGGATCTTCAGCGACAATTTTTGTGGCGATAAATGCGATCGATCGATCCAGCAAAAAACCGACAACTCCCACATAGACTAGTGCCAAGATAATCCGATCGAGATAGGCATTATTATATGATTCCCAGATAAAGAACCCAATTCCCACGTCGCTTCTGAGCATTTCTGCCGCCACGATCGCCAGCCAAGAAAGACCGATGCCAATCCGCAAACCCGTGAAAATATATGGTAGTGATGCTGGTAATAAAATCTTGAAGAAATAAGCCTTATTAGATAATTTTAATACCCGTTTAACGTTAATATAATCTTGAGGAATTTGCTGCACTCCCACAGTAGTATTGATCAGAATCGGCCAGACAGCAGTAATGAAAATTACAAAAATTGCCGCTAATCCATTGTCTTTAAGTGCTGCTAATGCGATCGGCAACCATGCCAAAGGTGGAATCGTTCTCAATACCTGGAACATCGGATCGAGCGATCGATACACTAACTTATTAGAACCAATTAGAATCCCAAATCCTACCCCCACAATTGCTGAAATACTAAATCCGATCGCAACGCGCTGAAGGCTGGCAAATACCTGTAATGCTAAACCTTTGGAGTTACCACCATTATCAAAAAATGGATTGATAATAAATGGGTCCCAAGCACCCTGCACGACCTGAATCGGCCCTGGCAAGCCTTGAGAACCTATCGGACACAATATTTGCCAGATTGCCAAAAATACTAGCAAAGCAACTACTGGTGGCAAAATTCCGCGCGCCTGCTTCACAATCCACGAGTTACTATTGCGACTCTGGCGATTCTTGGTGACTTTCTGACTACTACTGACTGCCATGATTCTCCTAGTTATAAAAAAGACTAATATTTCGATGCTAAAATTGGACTAGTATTTTTATGGTCAAAGCCTATATTTGCCCAGACAGCTCTACATGAGTAGAGCTGCGCTAGTTAATCTAAGCTTTCTTAATCTTGAGCGACTTGAGATAATCTTCAGGCTTTTCTGGATCGAACTTCACCCCATCAAAGAAGGTTTCCACCCCACGAGAAGTACTCGTTGGAATTTGGGCAGCATCGACCTTTAGCGCCGTCGCTGCTGCTTTCCACAAGTCCTCACGATTGACCTTTTTAATCAACTCTTTGGCTTTGACAAAATCAGTAGGAATCATCCCCCAGCGCATGTTTTCAGTCAAGAACCACATGTCATGACTCTGGTAAGGATAGGAAGCATTGTCTGCCCAGAACTTCATCGAGTTGGCATAATTATCTACAACTCTGCCGTCGCCGTAATCGATTTTGCCTTGAATCCTACCCAGGATATCGGCAACAGGAATATCGAACCACTTAGGACTGGAAACGATTTTAGCCATCTCCTCCTTGTTCTCTGCCTTATCGCACCATTGCTGCGCTTCTTGAACTGCCATCAGCAGTGCTTTAGTTGCTTTAGGATTTTTGTCTACCCAATCAGCACGCATCGCAAAGGCTTTTTCGGGGTGATCTTTCCACAGTTCGCCAGTTACTAGGGCAGTATAACCAAGCTTTTGGTTGACTAACCTAGCATTCCACGGTTCGCCCACGCAAAAGGCTTCCATACTAGCTGTTTTCATATTCGATACCATCTGTGGCGGTGGTACGGGTACGAGGGAGACATCTTTAGCAGGATCGACACCATTAGCAGATAACCAATACCGCATCCACAGATCGTGAGTACCGCCAGGGAAAGTAATCGCGGCTTTGAGGTCGGATTTACCATCGGCTTTGGTTTTGGCTTGGGCTAGTGCCTCTTTGAATCCGGCACCTTTAAGCTGGATTTTGGCATCTTTATAGGTATTGGCAACCGAAATTGCCTGACCATTGGTGTTCAACCGTGCCAGGATGTACATCGGCACTGGCTGTTTAGTTTTAGTCATGCCCATCGTCATGAAGTAGGGCATCGGCGACAACATATGCGCTCCGTCGATACCGCCACCAGCCGAGCCAGTCTCCAAATTATCGCGGGTAACTGGCCAAGAAGTTTGTTTGAGGATTTCGACATCTTTCATGCCGTATTTAGCAAATAAACCTTTCTCTTTAGCAATGATTAATGGTGCTGAATCGGTGAGTGGAATGAAGCCTATTCTGGCGGTAGTGACTTCAGGAGCCTCTCCAGCAGCTACAGTTGTTGCTGGCGTGGTGCTACTGGTTGTCGTAGTCGTAGTTGTAGAACCTTTCTCGCCTTCAGCTTTTTTACTACAAGCGTTTGTCAAGACACTAGCTGCGGCGGTAATCCCGGACGCAAGCATGAACTTTCTTCTGGAAAACTGACTCATATATCTACAGACCGCTCCTCATATTGAAAACGCTAAAATTGCGTTGTCTGAATTTGCCTTTAATCATATACTATTGTCGTTTTTGAGTGTTGATAAAACCGTAACTTCTGATACCAATTCCCAATAAATACTTGGTAAATCTATTTTTTAAAAATCGTAAAATACTGAACCTTAAAACAGTATCGTTCCTCACTACATATATTAAATTTTGTATATAAACAACTATCATTCCCATAAGGAAAGCTAATGCTAAATCTAGAAAAAATGCCGACCGATATAATTGACACGATCTCGATCTCTCTGCAACGACTGTCTATCCATTTTGCTTGGATAATCGGCTAAACAAAATTAGTTTGCGCATAGTCAAGTTGCGCTCGACTGCAACCGCCAAAGCTCTGAAAATATAACGATCTGACAAATAATAAAAACATCCATTGAAAACCCGGCAACGCTATCCTGGTTGCCGGGTTCATAAGTTATAACGCTATTCCTATCTAATAATTTCCAGTTATCACAAACTTAGTCTGATGCTGTGAAGTTTTACCGCTAAACTACCTTTGCAAGTAAATAAGCAAAGGACGAGATTTGAACTCACGTCTCA
>NZ_JANLWO010000845.1:0-6472 GCF_031364565.1 Chamaesiphon sp. OTE_20_metabat_361 | reverse complement strand
CGACCGAGTTCTTCGAGTAGAGTATTCTTGACCGCCATCACGATCGTCAACTGCTGTACCTGCTTACCATACAGGATTTCCTGTTCGTGGGTGAGCAAGGGCACGCGCCCGATTTCACGAAGGTAGGTACGGACAGTATCGGTTGATGCTTGAGCAGTTTTCATGACTCTGGCTAAAATGTAGTGGGGATTTAGATGCAAAATCTCGATTGCAGCAGTGGTGGCTCTATTGGGTACAATTGGTCTGCGAAGATCGATCGGTACCGAAACTAGCCTTAGCTACAGTTTGTTCTCAAGTTTACTTTTACGTTGTTCTAATAATCTTAACATTTGTACACATTCACTGGCGATCTTTTTTCATACTCAGCCAATTGGCTGACGGTAATGATTTCGCGCGGGTGAAGGCACTGTCGGGTCGGTATACACGCCAAAACATGCCCTAATAACCGTCTCGATCGATTTACTTTCACTCTCATCATAGTTAAGATTTTGTTACGCGAAGGCGATCTACAGCACAAATTGGAGTTATTTAAAGTTAATGCAAACATTTTGGTTAGTTCGCCACGCACATAGATTGGACTTCAGCGAACCGGAATGGTTCGATCGAGCGATTTATCCTTACGATCCGCCACTCTCACCGCAAGGGCACGATCGAGCTGTCTGGTTGGCTCAAAAGTTAAGCGACATCAAGGTCGATCGGATTTATACGTCTCCCTTTCTCAGAACGATTCAGACAGCAGACCCGCTGGCAAGATTACTAAAATTACCGATTCAGTTGGAATGGGGTTTGTGTGAGTGGTTGTGTCAAGACTGGACGACAGAATTTCCCACAACTACTCCGATCGATGAATTGTTGCGCTATTACCCAAATATTGATGCTGGTTATCAATCTCGACTTGTGCCCTGTTACCCTGAAACTACAGATGCACTAAACATACGTCTTAATATCATAGCACAAAAACTCAATGACAATGGCGATCGGACGATCGCGATCGCCCACAAAGGCTCTGTACTGGGAATCGTAGCTGCCTTAACTAGCAACGATGACTGGCTAGCTCATGATTTGCCATGTGGCGGAATTATTAAACTGGTGAAGGAAGGGGATCGCTGGTCAGGTGTCGTCGATGGGTAAGCCATGACGGAGTGCAGAGAGTCTAGCCTGCGCTTTGGGATCGAGGGAGTTAAATAAAAATCTTCCAGAAGATTGTTTCTGCGGGCGGTGCCTTCTTTTTGCTCGTTTGGCACTGAAATCGACATCGGAGATCAACTGTAGCGAGGAGATCCATTCGGCACCAAATCCGATCGCGGTCAGTTGCTGGGCGCGATCGGAGGTTGCTACAATCAGTCTCGAAGCGGAGTACTGAAGATCGTGCCGGAATGCCGCACAGAACTTCTCAATGTATGTATCGGCAGTTTCGAGAAAGTCGCTGTAATGGATCGATAAGTTAGGTGTAATTATCTCGCAGTAAGCTGGTGCATCCCGACTGTAGGCATCAAAAACTACTTTGGTCTGGTAGTCCTCAAACGCACTGTAGTTAATTAGGGCTTCGATCAACTTATTCCGCGCGGCTTCTAAGTCGGCTCTCGATCCCGAAGTGAGTGGATTGCGGTCGGTATGACGGTCGTGTAACTCTGTCCAGGCTCCAATCACGTTGTAGCCATCAACGAGTAATACAGCTTGCTTGCGTGAGGGAGGCATGGTTCAAATTACACTTTCCTTAATAAATTTTTATATTAACTTCCCTAATATTAGCAAGTTGTGGAATAAGTGGATAGGGGGGTGGCTGAGGAGAGGGGGAGACTGGGAGACGAGGAGACTGGGAGACTGGGCGAACTTAGTGGCTTATTCTCTTACCTTTTACCTTTTACCTTTTACCTTTACCTCTTACCTATTCCCTATCCCCTATTCCCTATTTTGTAACAGGACGACTGCATAGGCGCAGATGCCTTCTTCTTTGCCAGTGGCGTCTAGTTGCTCGTTGGTGGTGGCTTTGATGCCGATTTGTTCTGGGGATAGTTGTAATGCCTTTGCCAATCGATCTCGCATAGTGTGAATGTGGGGCTTGAGCTTGGGACGTTCGGCGACGATGACGGTATCGAGATTGCCAATTTGCCAGCCGCGATCGAGGATGAGATGATTGACTTGTTTGAGGAGTTCGATACTATCGGCTCCCGCCCATTTAGCATCTGTAGGGGGAAAATAGTGCCCGATATCGCCGAGGCTCAATGCGCCCAGCATCGCATCCATAATCGCATGAGTCAGCACGTCAGCATCGCTGTGCCCGAGTAAGCCCAGTTCGTGTTCGAGGCGAACGCCTCCCAAAATCAGGGGACGCCCCGAGACTAATCGATGAATGTCGTAACCATTGCCAATGCGAATGTTCATGGAGATTTGAGGAGTGAGATATGGCAAAATAGCTAATAAGAATCGTATCGCACAGACGGCAAGATCGGTCATCACCGACTGAGAATGCTGCCACATCGGTATTATACGATTGCTGAAGATCTTGTTGGCATAAAAAAATAGATGGAGACGATCGCGGCGCAGAATGCTGATGTTGTCAGTAGCATCGGGGCACAATTACAACAGCTAGCCAGCCAAGAGCAGATTACTATTCTCTATGCTTGCGAGTCAGGGAGTCGCGCGTGGGGTTTTCCCTCGCCAGATAGTGACTATGACGTGAGATTTATTTATCTGCGTCCTTTAGAATGGTACTTATCGATTGAAGATCGTCCCGATACGATCGATCTGCCGATCGATTCGCTATTAGATATTAATGGTTGGGATCTGCGTAAAGCGCTGAAATTATTTAAAGGCTCGAATTCTGCAATTTATGAATGGATTCAATCGCCGATAGTTTATCGAGCTGATGGTAATTTACCTCATAAATTACTGGAATTAGCCCAGCAGTACTATGCACCGCGAGCGGGGATTCATCACTATTTAAATATGGCGACGAACTGCTATCGCGAGTCACTTCAAACCGATACTGTCAAGTTGAAAAAATACTTTTATGCACTGCGACCAATTTTAGCAGCTAAATCGATAGTTACATATCAAACCTTTCCGCCAATGGTGTTTAATGACTTATTGAGTTTAATTAGCGATCGCCCAGATATTTTAGCTGAGATCGATCGATTATTGACTATCAAATTCACTGCTAACGAAGCGACGACGATCGCACCAATTCCACTTCTCAATGATTTTATCCGCACGGAGATCGAACATTGCGAAGCGGCTGTCAAACTTATTCCCAAGCATGAAACAGATGGAGCGGCAATCGATCGGCTATTTAGAAAACTCGTTCTCACTCAAGCTTAAGAGTAAATTCAAATAAACAGAAATTATTTAATTGTATTTGTATAACTACGCTCTTAATTGTCTCAATCGTTAATACTTTAGTCACATTTAATTTCAAAATACACTCAAAAGGCTATGGATATCAAACACGGAATTACTAAAACAATTGGCAATACACCACTGATCCGGCTGAATAGTTTTAGCGATGAAACTGGGTGTGAGATCTTAGGAAAAGCAGAATTTCTCAATCCTGGCGGCTCGGTCAAAGATCGCGCCGCTTTGTACATTATTGAAGATGCCGAACGGCGGGGTATGCTCAAACCGGGCGGTACTGTCGTCGAAGGTACCGCTGGCAATACGGGGATCGGACTCGCGCATATTTGCAACGCTAAGGGGTATAAATGCCTGATTATCATCCCCGAAACTCAGTCAGCGGAAAAGATCGAGGCGCTACGAACTCTCGGCGCAGAAGTCCGGACAGTGCCCGCTGTGCCATATAAAGACCCAAATAATTATGTCAAATTATCCGGTCGCGTCGCAGCGGAAATGGAAAATGCAATCTGGGCAAATCAGTTTGAAAATCTCGCTAACCGCTTGGCACATTACGAAACGACTGGCCCCGAAATGTGGGCGCAGACTGATGGTAAAATCGATGCCTGGGTATCATCGACAGGTACGGGCGGCACTTTTGCGGGTGTCTCAATGTTCCTTAAAGAAAAGAATCCTCAAATTAAAAGCATCATTGCCGACCCGATGGGGAGTGGCTTATATAGTTATGTGAAAACTGGCAATATTACCCTCGAAGGTAGTTCGATAACTGAAGGAATTGGAAATAGTCGGGTTACTGGTAACATGGAAGGCGTACCGATCGATGATGCGATCCAAATTCACGACCAGGAGTGTATTGAAGTTGTCTATCAGCTTCTGCGAAAAGATGGATTATTCATGGGCGGTTCGGTCGGTATTAATGTCGCAGCAGCGGTAAGAGTGGCAAAGCAAATGGGTCCAGGACACACGATCGTTACCATCTTGTGCGATGGCGGAGCCAGATATCAATCTCGAATTTTCAACCGCGAATGGTTAGCAACTAAAGGATTGAAAGTTGATTGATATCGATAGGCAACATAACGAATATAGATCTTTGGTGCGTTACCCTTCGGGATAACACACCCTACAGTATTCTTCCTATCCACTATCCACTATCCACTATTCACTATCCTAAATGATTGAAATCGTTAGTTGTTTACATGTAGCAGTAATCGCCTCCAATTTGGATCGTTCGATCGAGTTCTACACGCAGGTATTAGGATTGAAACAGATCGATCGTCAGCTCAAGTATCCAGGTGTCTGGTATCAAATTGGCGATTTTCAATTGCACTTAATTGAAAATGTTGAGGCTCGTTTTAACGATACGATCGATCTCAATGTATCGACGCGCAATCCCCATATCGCGCTATCAGTTCGTGACTTAGATGCCGCCAAACAGCAGTTAATAGCGGCCAATTGTATCGTGAAGATGAGTAATTCTGGCAGAGCGGCACTATTTACCCAAGACCCTGACGGTAATGCGATCGAGTTAACTTGGCTCGGTACCGATTCATAAAATTCTAGAGATCTCATCTGGAGGCTAAAGTCGATCGCACAATTATGATGCAAAGAGCGTCATGGCTGAAAAATAGTCACTATCTACCATGCAGGTCAACCAGACAATCTTAACTCTGAAACTTTTTCACTGTCAGACTAAATTTAGCGGGGTCTGCACTCGTCATGCTATTGCTAATGCCATCTGCTTAGTAGCAGCACTCTGGCTCAATTGTCCAGTCTTCGCTCAGTCAAATTCGATACCATCTGGGTCAGAAGTATGTGATGTAAATCTCACATTATTAAAGCCTACGGAAGTTGGTGCCGATCCAAATATTATCACCGCCGATACTGTATCGCCCGAAGGCAATACTATCCCCAGCTTGTGGTGGACAAACGAACAACTGCCATCAAAATTGGTTGTCAACTGGATTGCCAACCGTCGCCAGAGCCAGATTTATTTATTAGTTAATAGTCAGTATTGGAACATCTTAGATTACGTCGATCGCTATCGCACGCTCTCTAGATTCGGTCGCGTCGCTCAAAGTTATGGTTACGACCTCAAAATTTGTAACGATCGCAAGATTTCCTTAGCGCGTTATACCTGTGATGTGAAAAGTGGCTCCACCGATCGGCAAGCTGGTAGTATAATACCACCTCAGAATTGTCAAATTTGGCTCAATAGTGGCGATCGAGATGGGATGGGAGTCCAAGGTAAATAATCTCACATCTTGCATCAGTACACAAAAACTAATAAAACCAGCCTCAGAAATTACGCTTTAGTACCAAAACTATCCACTATCTACTATTCACTATCCACTAAAACACTAGTAATTTTGTTTTGATGCAAGATATGAGTAATTACGATCGAGACTTTAGTTTGGGCTGCTGGATTTTCCAAGTCACCGCTGAAATAAAATTGGTAGTCATGTGTGCCACGATCGGAATGAACAAGTTACCAGTTTCGACCATTGTATATGCCAATAACATGCCGACTAGCGTTGCCCAAACTGCATACGGCCATTGTTGAACATTGGTCATGTGCAATACTCCAAAGCACAGGGAAGATAACACGATTCCGATCGGATCTAAGCCGATCGCAGGTAACATCACACCGCGAAATAATAACTCTTCACTCAATCCCGGCAACAACCCCAACCAAATCGTATCGGGGAGCGCAAGCGGTTTGAGCACCATTGCTAGATAAAGCTCGGCACTTTCGCGATAAGCCGCCCACGCCGCGTACACGATCGCACTCAAACCAGTCAATCCCAACCCTAGAGCTAAACCAAAACCCACATCGCTAACTGTCACCGACAGCGGACGTAACTGAAGATCGCCCAAGTACAGCCACAGCCTAGCTACTCCAAATAAAATTATCGCAGTCACCGCCATCGCGATCAGAATTTGCATTCGCGATAGCGGTTCGATTTCAGGATTGTGCGAGTTACTCATCTTTTAGAGGGTAGAGGGTAGGGGTAAGAGGTAAGAGGTAAGAGGTAAAAGGTAAGGGGTAAGAGGTGATTTTAGTTGAATTAACGAGAACAGGGGGGTTAAATCCTCATCCTAAAACCCCAATTATTAATTATTA
>NZ_JANLWO010000816.1:0-6052 GCF_031364565.1 Chamaesiphon sp. OTE_20_metabat_361 | reverse complement strand
AATCGTTCGCCTACTTCTACATTGGTTTCGGCAAAGTAGTCAGCGATTTCAGTAAGATCTCGACTAGCAAGAACGTTAATGACATAGAGACTCATGCTTACACTCGACCGCGTTGAAACCGCTCTAAAATCTGGTTGACGAATGTCTCGCCATCGATCGGTGGTGTTTGCTCTGAGGCTGAAATGGCAGCATCGATTTTCGTTCGGATATCTTCAACCCAGACGTTCTCGGCTTGTTGTTCTTCCGCCAATTCTGCTAAAAACCGAGCCGCGATCGCTTCTTGTCGATCGATTGGCAGTTGTTCGATTTGGGCGATTACCTGTTGAAGCAGTTCTGTCATAGTTTACACCGCAATTTACTACAGCCTCCTAATTTTACCCGATTCTCTCTCATGACAGGCTCCGCTAGCGAGTAAAGCGATCGAAGAGACCACGATCGATAATTCCAACAAGATACAAAGATGCTCCTCAACAGAGATCGAGACTCAATCACTGGGATTGCCTCTAATTTTCATAGTGATAACGGGCTTGTAAAAATTGGATAGATTCATCTTTGATTCGATAAATTAGTCGATGTTCTAAATCTATTCTTCGTGACCATGTATTTGCTTCCATGAATTTTAGTGGCTCTGGCTTACCAATTCCTGAGAAGGGATCTATACAAACAGATTCTACCAGATCGAGAATTTTGTTAGCTTTTTGAACATCTTGCCGATACCACCATTGCAAATCTTCTCTGAAGTCTTCGTCAAAAATAATTCGCCTTTGAACGATGATTATTTCTGGCTGAGAATTTTCCGAGCGATTTTTATCTTTCTTTTTAGCGGACAATTCCCAACTCCTCACACAATATAGCGATCGATTGTGATGGGTTCTCTGGCTCCGAATGTTCGTAGCCTTGGAGATCTCTTTGTTTGGCTCGATCGATTGCCCGATGCAATCTAGTTGCGTTGGCTGGAGATCTAAATAGATAAACTGTTTCTAAGAGGCTGCTGAGATCTGTTTCGGCGATGAGAGCGACGTTTTTATCGATGCCGTCTCGTTTGACTATGATAATATCTTTGCTGTCTGCTACACGATCGAGCAGAACGCCTAAATTACTCTGTGCTTCGGTATAGCTAATTTCGCTGCTAGTCATACGGTTGTATCCGAGTCTCGTATGTCGATTATAACTTACTGCTTGTCGGGATATGGCGATCGATAATTTCGACAGGATATAAAGATGCTCCACAACGACGATCGATCGAACCTCAAACACTGAAATTGTTGGGGTGAATGTCAAAACCCAACCGACAGAGCTACTAGGTCGAACTATTCACAAGATGAATATGCAATAATGATAACAACTGAGGCTGAGGTTAAAAAATGCAGTATCAAGTTTTTGTCAAAAGTCATTCGGATCGAGGTTTTACTGCTTCTGTACTTGAAATACCGTCGATAGCTGTTAATGGGAATACAGAAGGGGAAGCGATCGCTAATGCCAAAACCGAATTAGAGTCGCAATTGTCAACAGGTAAGATCGTGACAATTTCGATCGAACCTAAAATTAATTTTACGCCCATGCAATATGCAGGTATTTTAGAGAACGATCCAACTTTCGACGATTTGATGGAAAAACTTGTTAATATTCGTCAAGTCGCCAATGAGTGCGAAGATGAAATATGACACTTTATGTCTTCGATACCGACCATCTGAGTCTTTATGGTAGGAATCATCCAGTATTAATCGACAGATTGCAACAACAGTCGATTATTTTGACGACTACCGTAATTAATATCGAAGAACAAGTGCGCGGTAGGCTGGCACAAATATCTGAGGCTAAAGATGGAGATGCACTGGCTAATGCCTATCGATGGCTGTCGGAAACAGTGAAATTATTGTCTGAATTTGAAGTTCTACAGTTTACAGCACAATCTCAATCTATCTATCGAGATCTAAAGTCGCAGCGAATTAGAGTTGGTACTCAGGATTTACGTATTGCCTCGATCGTGTTAGCAAACAAAGGTATCTTGCTATCGAGAATTGCACGAGATTTCGAGCGAATACCCAATCTGCTAGTTGAAAATTGGACGATGGAGGCGTAGTCGCGATCGATAATTCCAACAGCGTTTAAAAATGCTCCTCAATGACGATGGACTGTCATCTAGAGGCAACACTTGTCCGTAACCAGTCAGTAAAAGCATCCCGTTCGCGAAGCGTCTCCATTAGGAGAATCTAATTCACCCGCAGCCAAAGCCAAAATCACCCGTTCTTGCTCATCTACCACCGCCTTAATCTCCACCCTGTTTAACACCAGAAATGTCTCCATTGCTGCGTGTCCAGCACGTTTATTACCATCAACAAATGGATGATTCATCACAATTGAAAACCCCAAGGCTGAAGCTTTTTAAATAATTGTGGGATAAAGTTCGGCACCACCAAAAGTCATCCGTGGTTGTGCGATCGCAGATTCTAATGCACCCATGTCTCGGATACCGCTACTTCCTGCCGCCTGTTCGAGGATTTGACTATGTAGCTCGATTACTTCGGCTAAGGTTAGATGACGAATCATGCTAACCGACGATAGAGTTCAGCGTTCTTCTTGAGAACATAATCTGCTGCTTGGGTAAACTCATCTTGAGGACGAGCTAGCCAATCTTCTATATTCACACGCAGTAAGTCTTCTGGTGAAACTTGACTGTCTCGTGCCAATTGCTGCAATTTATGAAGTTGCTCATCTGGAATGTCAATGGTGATAGAAGCCATTCGGGAGTTCCTTGATGTTGTAGATATTTAGCATTATAACTTCGCCAAACCTAAATGGGGAGTGCGATCGATATGTTCTTGACTATCTGTGATGATATCCTAAGCACAATGATGAGATCGATTACCTCCGGTACGCTACGCGATCGATAATTCTAACAGCATACAAAGATGCTCCTCAATGACGATCGATTACCTCCGGTACGCTACGCGAACGAACCTCAAACACTAAAATCATTGGGTTTCTCGAAATAGATAATCGTTGGCGTAGCCGCGCCGAGAGGTAATCGATCATTTCAACAGGATACAAAGATGCTCCTCAATGACGATCGATCGAACCTCAAACACTGGGATTGTTGGGTTTCTGGTGAAATGTAACTTATATGTACGATTGTGCATATAATAGATGAATGGCGTATCAGTGGGACAAAAATAAAGCAGCAACGAACCTCAGTAAGCACGGGATTGATTTTGCCGATGCAGTTTCTGTGTTCTCAGACGATCTCGCAGTCACAACACTAGATGAACGATTCGATGAAGAGCGATTTATTACCATTGGGCTAGATGCTCTAGGTCGAGTGCTGGTGGTGGTCTATACCTGGCGCGATCGGGAAATTAGGTTGATTTCAGCTAGAGCGGCAACACGTCAAGAACGAAGACAGTACGAAGAGGAATAAATCATGGAAGTGGAACACGATTCTGTAGAAGTAGAATATGATTTCAGCCAAGGGAAACGAGGTGCTATCGATCCGATTGGTGCGGGAAAAACGCGGATTACGATTCGGATTGATGATGATGTTTTAGACTGGTTCCGGGAACAAGTTCATCAAGCAGGAGGAGGTAACTATCAAACATTACTGAATGAAGCATTGCGAACCCATATTCACAAGCAGCATGAGCCTCTAGAATCAACTTTGAGACGAGTGTTACGCGAAGAATTGGGACAAACTCGTCTGGCTTCAAATTAGTCGATCGATCGATAATCCCAACAGGATACAAAGATACTCCTCAATACCGATCGATCGAACCTCAAACACTAAAATTGTCAGGTTTCTCGAAGTAGGTAATCGATCGATCATTCCAACAGAATACAAAGATGCTCCTCAATATCGATCGATCGAACCTCAAACACTGAAATCGTTAGGTTTCTCGAAGTAAGTAATCGATCGATTATCCCAACAGGATATAAAAATACTCCTCAATACCGATCGATCGGGGTTAGATTTCGTTATTGATAATTCGCTGAATATTTCCATGCTCAGAATACACGCTAAAACCATCAGCAAATTTCATTGCGGCACTTTCATCTGCGTGTAGGTTTCCTTCTAAATCGAATGAAAACTTAATTGGACGACCACAGACTGTCAAAGATTTTTCAGTTGGAATTATCCATCCACAGGAAGATGCCAGTGATTCAAGTATTGATAATCGATTCAGATCGCAGTCATAACCCAATACTGAAATATAAGCTTCAAGGGATGCTGCTTGCATACACAAATATTCATGACGAATAATAGATCGACGAAGCTGTTTTCTTACAATCCGAAAAATATAAGCCCACGATCCATTCTCTTTCGATCCATTCCATATTTCTTTTGTAATGTGGCTTTCTAATATTTTTATTACTAAATCAGATTGTTCTACCCATAGAGAATCATACAACGCTATAAACAAATCTTTTTTCAACTGAGTATCTATCTGAGCGTAAACTTGCTCTTCCAGATGGCTAACCAAATTTTGTAAAATTTTGGCACTCTGCTGTGAATTAAAACTACTTTCTAGTTTTATAGCGATCTGCTCACCGCTTTCCATCAGTCGATCTGTAGAGAGTTTCATATCGTTTGCAACTTCGCCAATTATTGAGGCTAATGCTGCATATGGACTATTAATAAAATGGATTTCTGGTTCTACAGTAATTCCAGATATGTGATAGGCGGCTTTAATAGCTTCGGCAGCAATGCCATTATCAATAATTTCAGTCGAAAAGCAAATTTTCTTCCATTTATCAAAGCAAGTAGAAATCTTAGTTTCTTGCTCACTACTGAAACAGTCGTTTCTTGTGCGTCTAGTGGTTAATTCTGCTGGTAGCTTACTATTTTGAGTGTATGACGCACGAATTATATCTATATCTCTCCAAGCAAGACGTTCCGCTGCTGTTATGGCAGATCCAAGGCTTTGACCATATTCATCGAATAACTCAATCCAACCACGGCTACCTTCAGTACCGACCTCAACAACAAATACGTCACGATTTTGAATAATTTCTTTGAATACAAATACAGATCCATAATCTTCAGCTTCAACCTTCAGGCGGTAGAAATCATGCGCATCAAGAATACTCTGATGGATACCAATTCTAGTTTCTGCATTCCTAAGATTTAGCGATTGATATCCTGGTAATGACTGGACTTTTTGAGCTAATCTACCTTCTCGATATGCTCTATGTTCCTCCTGTTTTCTATTTATCCAAATCTGTTTAATGCTCTCTGTCCATTCAGTCATAATAAATATTCCTTTAATTTAAATATTGACTATATCGATCCTGCTATCTTAATTATAAATTAGCAAATATCTGTACGTTGGGTTGAAGAATGGAACCCAATAAACTCAACTCAGCTTCTCCTGACAGAGCATCTGAGGTTAAATATTTGTATCAGTAGCTACCCTAACCGCGAAAATGCGTTAGAAAATAGTAGGCTCTAGAATCAGCCTTAATTGTGCATTCTACTCCCCAGCCCGATCGATCGTTCCTACATCCTCAATCCATGAACACTAGTCACCCAGTCAAACAAGGTTTATACGATCCGCAGTTTGAGCATGATGCTTGCGGTATCGGTTTTATCGCGCAGATGAAAGGGGCGAAGTCGCACGAGATTGTGGCGCAAGCACTGACAATTCTGGTGAATCTCGATCATCGTGGCGCGTGCGGTTGTGAGACTAATACTGGAGATGGGGCGGGGATTTTGATGCAGGTGCCCCACAAGTTTATGCAGAAGGTGGCTCAGGCTGAAGGGATTGAATTACCCGCAGCGGGACAGTATGGAGTCGGGGCGGTGTATGGTTCGCCAGATCCGGTGATTCGATCGAAAAGTCGCCAGATTTTTGCTGAAGTTGTCGCGGCAGAAGGATTGAAGGTATTGGGTTGGCGGGATGTGCCGACGGATAATGGTTCTTTGGGTGAGACGGCTCGATCGAGTGAACCGTTTATGCAGCAGGTATTTATTGCCAAATTGCCTGAACTGGCGGATGAGTTAGCATTCGAGCGGAAGTTATTTGTGATTCGCAAGCTGGCACATACAGCAATTAGGGCG
>NZ_JANLWO010000813.1:0-5916 GCF_031364565.1 Chamaesiphon sp. OTE_20_metabat_361 | reverse complement strand
TCTGTGGTAGCGGATTTTGTCCATGCCAGATTCAATTAGCGGCGATCGCGATGTTAGACTACAATCGACAAGCGATAAGTTAGCAAGTTAGCAATTTTTCACTAACTTGAAGGCAACTGACCGCGTATATTTAAATTCTTGCTCATTAGAATACACAAACTACACATCTAAATTTATTAATTTCCCTATTCTTAACCCATTTACCTGCCAAGTCATTTTGACTCAAAGGATTTAACCGTGAAAAAAATCTTACTAGTAGACGACGATAAAACCCTCCAAACCGTACTCACGCGCTATCTTGAAAAGCGGGGTTATTCAGTACGGGTAGTCACCTCTGGAGTCCAGGGGTTGAAACTGTTCGCGCAAGATCCGCCAGATTTGGTCGTGTCGGACATCATGATGCCCGGGATGGATGGCTTGGAATTTTGTCGCCGCCTGCGGGCAACCAGACCCGGACAGTTGGTACCATTTATCTTTTTGACAGCTAAAAAAGACTTGGAAGACCGGATTCAAGGTCACTACATCGGCGCGGATGACTACATCACCAAGCCATTCGAGCCATTAGAGTTGCTAGCCAAAATTGAAGCTCAACTCGAACGTTCGCGCCGCATTCACTCAGAGATGGTGCGGTTGATGCAAAAAGTTCCTGAAGATAGCGACTTGGGGAATGAGTATGGCGACGATCGATCCGAAGCTGTAGCTCAGGCTAAAGATCCCGAGCCAGAAGAAGATCTGCCATTGACACCAGCCGAAGCGCGGGTGTTCTGGGAAGTAATCCAAGGTTTGACCAATAAGCAAATCAGTCAAAGGTTGTTTATTAGTCCGCGTACCGTCCAAACTCACCTGAGTAATATTCTCACGAAGTTAAATCTCGAAAATAGATCGCAGTTAGTCAGATTTGCCTTCGAGCATGGCTATCGTCCGCCCCAAACTCAAGACGAACAAAGAGCCGCTGAAGCCAGAGGCTAGTACTGAAAAGATGGGAGATGGGGGATGGGAGATCTCAATAGTGACTTAATTTGTGCCGCCCAGTACTAGTTAGAAATTGGCAGGGGGAATCGATCGATTATCCCTGCCGATTTTTTTCAGTTCGCTTTTACCGCTAAACTTGAGTAATACTATGACGATATTGTCAGCAAGCATCATGTCAGACGATCGAGCCTATCTCTCACAAAAAGCGATCGACCCCAAAGAGCGACTAATTTTTGCACTTGATGTCGATAATAGCGATCGAGCGCGGGAAATTGTTACACAGCTCGATGATGCGGTCATATTCTATAAGCTAGGGCTGGAGATGTTTCTGGGTGGTAAATACTTTGAAACGATCGAATGGTTATTATCCCGCGATAAGAAGATTTTTGTCGATTTGAAGTTTTTTGATGTGCCCCAAACTGTCGGCGCGGCGGTCAAACAACTCACCAATCGCGGCATTAGCTTTGTGACGGTGCATGGTAACGATGAGATTTTAAAAGCTGCCGTGCGGGAAAAACAGGATCTCCAGATCCTGGCGGTGACAGTTTTGACGAGTCTCGATCGCGGCGACCTCAATGACTTGGGATTCGAGTGCGATCCTGACGCGCTAGTGCTGTCTAGAGCCAAACGTGCCCTGCAAATCGGCTGCGATGGGGTGATTTCATCCGGACGGGAAGCCAAGGCGCTCAGAGCCAGTTTAGACGCCAATTTTTTAGTAGTTACACCCGGCATCAGACCTGTAGAAAATACCGAAGAACAGAGCGACGATCAAAAAAGAACGGTCGATGTCAAGACTGCATTTATGAACGGTGCCGATTATATCGTAGTCGGCAGACCGATTAAGTCTACGCCCGATCCTTACGCTGCGGCATCAGCCATCCAGCAAACGATCGCCGAGATTTTCACGTAACTTTATTGCGGGAAGATCGAATAAATAAGTTCAAAGCCGAGATAGATGTTGACAACAAAGACTGTGAAAGGGAACCTTCCTAAAGCAACTAACAGCCAACGGTTCGATCGGACAACTCCGGTGTTATCCAGTCGGCAAGCGGGCTGGGACGGGATTTTAGTCGAGCGGTATCAACATCTTTCAACTTCATTTGAAGTTGAATTTCCCGCCCCATCAGAGCATTGGCTCGTCTTACCATTAGGGCAACCTGTCCTTGTCACCCAAAAGTCTGACAATCGGTTGTATGAATCCTTTATTAAAAAGGGCGACAGCGTCCTTGTTCCCGCTGGACAACCGAAGTACTGGAGTCGGCGCGAAGGTATCTGCTGTTCGTTGCATATTCACTTAAAACCGGAGCTGATTAGACAAACCGCTGAAGTATCCGAACTGAATCCAGACCGAATCAGCCTCGTGGACTGTTTCGGTAAGCAAGATTTACAGCTTCATCAGATCGCGATGCTGCTGTTAGCTGAGTTGGAGTCTGATGGTGTGATGGGTCGATTGTATGTTGAGTCACTTACCCAAGTATTAGCCATTCATTTACTCAGACATTATGCTAGCATCACGCCAACCATTACACCTGAAAATAGAAGTTTAACTCGTACTCAGTTGCAGCAGGCAATCGACTATATTCACGCTCATCTCGACCGAGACTTGTCATTGGCGGAACTTGCCAGCATCATCAATATCAGCCCCACTTATTTTGCTAGTTTATTCAAACAGTCGATGGGAATTGCGCCACATCAATATGTGATTCAACAGCGCGTAGAACAGGCAAAATTTCTGTTGTCGAAAACAGATTTAGCGATTGCGGATATTGCCTCAAAAGTAGGCTTCTCCAGTCAAAGTCATCTCACCCAGCAGTTTAAGCGCCTTACGGGAATGACACCTAAGCAAGTTCGCTAACATTATAAGAATTTGATAAATTGTCATAAGAATCTGAAAGAAGCCGCTCGCTAGAACTGGTTATACTCCAGATAGTTAAGAAAAAATGAGTCGATCGCCAGGTTACAGCCTATAAATAGTTGGGCTAATTTCTTGTTTTAATGATATTCGGATTGGAGAGTGAATAATTATGAGTTCAGATCGACAGTTTCTGCAAAATTTATACGCAGCCTTCAACAAAGGCGATCTTGAAACAATTATCTCGGTGATGCACCCGGACGTGAAATGGGCGAACGGCGTAGCAGGCGGTTTTGTCTACGGACGCGATGCGGTGCGCGAATACTGGACTAATCAATATCAGGTGATTCAAGTGCAGCTTGAAGCCTTAAAATTCGAGACGGACGAAAACAATCGAAATGTCGTTACCGTGCATCAAATCGTCAGAGATTTGCAAGGCAATTTGCTTGTAGATACCACAGTCGAGCAAATCTTTACCATTGAAAATGGTGCGTTGGCATCGCCCCTCTGCAAGAGGATCGTTCTTTATGAAATTGGCGGAACTGAAACAATCCAAGAGATGATTCAAAAGACGAGAACTCCTAACGAGTAATCGGGAATGCGCTTCATAGCCTAACCGATTTGCCGATAGCGATCGACATCCCATCGCTAATATGGTGTAGCTTGGATCGTAAGTCGTGTATTTACTATCCCTGCATTATCCATACCAATGATTAATCTCCCCGTTCACCGCAGCCAGTTAGCCAATGGGATTACCGTGCTGACGATCGCCAATCCCAGTGCCGATATTGTCTCTGGGCGATTTTTTATCCCAGCGGGGAGTCGATGGGAGGCAGAGGAGCAAGCTGGATTAGCCCAATTGCTGACATCCTTACTGACTAAAGGAACAGATCGATTGTCGGCGTTGGAAATTGCCGATCGGATCGAGTCGGTGGGTGCGGGACTAGGTGCCGAAACGACGGCAGATTATCTGAAATTGAGCCTCAAAACTGTCACAGCCGATTTGGCAGATATCTTCAAATTAGCTGGCGAGATCCTTAGAAGTCCCAGTTTTCCCGAAGCTCAAATCGCCCTCGAACGCAAGCAAATTATCCAGGCGATTCGATCGCAAACCGAGCAACCATTTAATAATGCCTATCGGCAGTTGCGGACGCTGTTATATGGCGATCATCCTTACTCGCGATCGAGTCTGGGAACTGCGGAAACACTCGCCCAAATTAGCCGTCAGGACTTAATTAACTACCATCAGCAGCACATTCGACCCGATCGATTAATTATCAGCCTTGCAGGGCGAATTACCCCCGATGCAGCCCTCGATCTGGTAAATCGAGTATTCGGCGATTGGGAAATACCCGAGAGCGCACCGCCAACCCTAACGACTCATAGTGTCACGACTCAACCCCAATATCAAATCGACTACCAAGCGACTCAACAGGCGATCGTCATCTTAGGTTATCTCGCACCACCGATCCACGATCCCGACTGCATTGCCCTCAAATTAATCGATAGCTATTTGAGCAATGGGATGTCTAGTCGCCTATTTGTAGAGCTGCGAGAAAAGCGGGGACTTGCCTATGATGTCTCGTCCTTTTATCCAACGCGATTGGATACGTCGCATTTTGCCGTCTATATGGGCACCAATCCAATCAATACAGGTATTGCCGTGAGCGGCTTACGCGCCGAAGTCGATCGATTGTGCATGGAACCGCTCTCAGTAAGCGAACTCCAGATGACTAAGGATAAACTACTCGGGCAATATGCACTGGGCAAACAAACTAACGGACAACTAGCCCAAACTTATGGCTGGTACGAACTGTTGGGTTTAAGTACTAATTTTGACAGCGAATTCCACCAGGCAATCGACCGACTCACGTCGCTGGAACTACTCACCGCCGCCGACAAATATCTCAGCCAACCCTATATTTCGATCGTCAGTCCCGAAGAACACGGCACGATCGCGATCGTCAATGACAGATTATCGATCGTTTAAATTAATTGAGAATTGGGTTATTGGGATAGGGTTTAAATTTTCATCCTTACAACCCAATTATTAATTATTAAGTAGATCGGCACAATTATTAGAATCATCTGAAACCCTGATGGTTAGCAGCGATGCGCGCTCGTCGGGTTTCCCGACGGTTCAGCGCATCAAGACAGTGCCCACCCTACAAGGCATCTGGGTTTAAATCCCCACTCTAACAACCTCGCTGTCTTGAAAAGGTGCTTCACTTGCGGCGCATCGAACGGGAGGTTCCCTCCCGTTTGTGTGCGTCAAGACAGGGCAAAGAAGCGAGCTTTTGGGGGAAGCTTCCCCCCAAACGTTGCGCCCCAAGAACGCACTTTTCGCTTTCAACTTTCAACTTTCAACTTTCAACTTTTTAACTGCTGCTCGATCTGGCGCACGACAGTTAATGCCGAATAACTAACTCCTGCCGTCCCTTCACCGGGATGGGTAGAGTCTCCCACCATCCATAATCCCTCTACAGGAATCCGCGTTGCGAAGCCAAATGGCCCGAATGTCGCTACCCGTTGCCCGATGCCGCCGACGATGCCGCGATCGCGTCCGGTATAATGCTCGAAAGTTCGGGGCGTACCTGCTTCGGTGACGATGATATTTTCGGGTGCGAGATCGAAGTATTCGCCCAATTTGGCGATCGCCGTGGCAGTATATTTAGCTTTCATCGCCTCATAATCAACGCCCTCGGCGTACCATTTATGCGGATCGACAAATGATGAGGCAATAATCGTCGCCTTCCCATCGGGCGCACGTCCGTCACCGGGATGGCTGACAGAGACAAATAAGGAATTATTTTCGCCGATAATCCCGTCGTAATCGTAGAGAAATTGCAAATGGGGCGGACAGCCGGCGGGAATTGCGCTGTCTTTGACGCCCAGATACACCACAAATGCCCCCGAAGCTTGGGGTAAAGTTTTGACACGCGATCGATAGCCATCGAGTGATAGCAAGGGAATCGGATTGGACTTGGGAGCCGCATCGCCGAGCAATCTGACTAAATCCTGTGCCGTGACATTTGCCACCACTTCAGCGGCGGATTCCGTCCAAGTTTCGTTCGTTTTTTGGTTGCGGATCG
>NZ_JANLWO010000707.1:0-4232 GCF_031364565.1 Chamaesiphon sp. OTE_20_metabat_361 | reverse complement strand
CTGAGTCAGGATGCGAGTAATTTAGATTTTTTTGATAATCATCCATCTGGGCAAACGCCGCAAATCATCTGCTCGACTGCAATTGGGAAAACTAATGGCGAATTGAGAGCGGCATTGGCGCAAGGGTGTCCGATCTTTCATCGATCGGATGTATTAGCCGCGCTGATTGGGGAATACACGAGCATCGGCGTAGCGGGTACCCACGGCAAGACTACAACTAGCAGCGCGATCGGTTACATGTTGGTAGAAGCTGGTGTCGATCCGACAATTGTCGTCGGTGGTGAAGTCACAGCTTGGGATGGGAATGCCAGAGTTGGCGAAAGTGAATATTTTGTCGCGGAGGTCGATGAATCTGATGGTTCGCTCGTCAAACACGCGCCCAAAATCGGGGTAATTACGAATATCGAACTCGATCATCCCGACCATTATAAGAGCCTCGATCAGGTAATCGATACCTTTACCACATTTGCCAACCAGTGTCAAGTGACAATCGGCTCGATCGACTGTGCGATCGTCAAAGAGCGCATCAAGCCGACGATTTCGTACAGTGTTGAGCCTGGACAACTCGCCGACTACACCGTCGATGAGATTGACTACCATGCCGATGGGACTTCGGCACGAGTATATGAATCCGGCAAATTATTGGGAATACTAAAGTTAGGAGTGTTAGGCAAACATAACTTGAGTAATGCCCTGGCGACGATCGCCGTCGGTCGTCAGGTTGGCTTAGACTTTAGTGCGATTGCCGCTGGTTTAGCGACTTTCAGTGGTGCCAAACGCCGCTTTGAACTTCGAGGATACCAAAATAACATTACCTTTATCGATGACTACGCTCACCATCCCAGTGAGATCCTCGTTACACTCAGTGCCGCTCGCTTGCGAGTTGGTACCGAACGACGAGTTGTAGCGGTCTTCCAGCCCCATCGATACAGCCGTACTTTAGAATTTCTGCCTGAGTTTGCCCGATCTTTTAAAGATGCCGACTTAGTAGTAATTACAGATATCTACAGTGCGGGAGAAGCCGATACTGGCGTTATCAGTGGCGAAAAGGTTGTCGCTCAAATCGGTCGCTATCACCCGAATGTCTGTTATCAACCGACGCTAGCAGGCGTATCCGAATTTCTGACTCACAATCTCCAGCAGGGTGATATCTGCTTGTGCTTGGGTGCGGGAAATCTCAACCAAATCATTCCGGGGGTCTTAGACTTTTATCGAACAGCACTTAATGCCAAACAGACCGAAACGATCGCTCGATCTTGAATGTTTAGTGTATTATCAATGCTAACTATCCCCGAGTTAGCCTGTTATAAATTTGACTTGTGAAGACGATTGGCTGTATCCATCTGGCTGAGAATCCACACATTTCCTCGATTGCTAGTTATTAGTGACTGCCCCCGATTTCCACCAACTACCTTACATCTCCATCATGACACTTTCCCACGACCGTTCGCGCAGCCGATCTGCTGCCGAATCATCCGTTAGCAAACCCCAGATTCATCAGCCAGTAATTATTTCGACCATACCAACAGATGCAGATCGAGATGTGGAAGTTCCTACTGATTGCCCGATTCGCCCCGGTATATCGCTCAAAGGTTTGACAACGTGGAAAGTCGGTGGCCCCGCCGAGTGGTATCTCGAACCCAAAACCCTCGCCCAGACGCAAAGTGGTCTAGCTTGGGCGCAACTAAATAAGCTACCAATTACCATTATTGGTGCTGGCTCAAATTTACTCATCAGCGACAAAGGTTTGGCTGGCTTGGTAATTTGCACCCGTCATCTGCGCTATGTAAATACCCAAGTGGACGGGGAAAATCACTCGATCCAGGCAGATGCGGGTAAAATGGTCGCCAGCCTAGCTTGGCAAGCAGCTCGCAAAGGTTGGGGTGGAATGGAGTGGGCAGCGGGGATACCGGGCACTGTAGGCGGTGCTGTGGTGATGAATGCTGGCGCACACGGACACAGCACCCAAGAGATTTTAGTAAGTACCGAAGTGTTGAATCTCGACGGCTCGATCGAGACACTTACCAATCAAGATTTAGACTATAGCTATCGGACATCGATTTTACAGGGAGACTCGCGGATCGTACTGAGTGCGACCTTCCAGTTGCGAGCAACTGGCGATGCCGAAGATATCAAAGCGCGTACCTTCCGGGATTTAGAAAAGCGTCATAGCAAACAGCCATACGACAGACCTAGCTGTGGCAGCGTCTTTCGCAATCCCACCCCACTCTATGCAGCGGCCTTAATTGAAAGCTTAGGACTCAAGGGGCACCGGATTGGCGATGCTGAAGTCTCCACCCTTCATGCTAATTTTATTATCAACCGCAAAGATGCCAAGGCTAGTGAAATTTTAGAGTTGATCTACTACGTTCAAAGCCAAGTCAGAGCTAAATACTCGATCGAACTCGAACCAGAAGTTAAAATGCTGGGCGAGTTTTAGACTAGGTTTTAGGCTTTAGGCTTTAGGCTTTAGGTTAGAAATTAGGCTTTGGGCTTTAGGCATTAGGTTCTGGGTTCTCAGGAATTAAATCGGGTTATCGAGCATCTGAACTCTGAAACTCTAATTGGCTAAGATATAGTCAGTGCGATCGTCGATTGGTATTCTTAACGCCTAAAGCCTAAAGCCTAAAGCCCAAAGCCTAAAACCTAAAGCCTAACGCCTAATTACGGATACCCTCACCCCCGCATTCCCTGACTCCAGTAAGATGGGATATTGTTTAAATTGACTAAAACTTAAAAGATTATGACTAAAGGACAAGGATTTGGCGGTTTCGGTCTTGGCAAAATGAAAGAACTTGCCGATGCCTTCAAAAAAGCTCAGCAGGTACAAGAAGATGCCAAAAAGCTCCAAGAAGAATTGGAGCAGATGGAAATTGAAGGGCAAGCAGGTGACGTTACCGTTACTTTGAGCGGTAATCAAGAACCCCGCAGAGTCAGTATCGGTGCGGATGCAGCTAGCAAGAGTCCCGAAGAACTCTCCCAACTAGTCCTCGATGCCATGATGGACGCCTACGATAAGTCCACCGCCACGATGCGCGAACGGATGGAGTTACTCACTAGCGGACTAAATATTCCTGGATTGTAGTTTCGACGAGTAGTCGATCGCACCCTAGAGATAGTGTGGATATTGCTGTCACGTAGTGTAGTGGTATCCATATTGTCTTGATAAATGGCGATTGCTAATCTGGGGTAAAAATTTCTAAACTCCCGACGATCTAATCCCCATACCTGCGCTGATGGACTCCGTAGAGCAAAAATACCGTCGCATCAGAAAAGATTTGCAACGGGGTGGTATTGCCCTGACCCTGGTATTTATTACCGGAACGCTATGGTATAGCTTGGTCGAGCAATGGCCTTGGTTGGATGCGGTCTACATGACCATCATTACCCTCACCACTGTCGGCTATGGCGAGACTCAACCACTTGGAGATCGCGGTCGAATTTTTACCATCGCCTTGATTTTGGCTGGGGTAATTACGATCGGTTATATTGTTAATCGATTTACAGAAGCTTTGATTGAAGGCTATTTTATTGAAGGTAGAAGACTCAGGCAACAAAAAAAACTTGTGGAATCTTTAGCTGAACACTTTATCATCTGTGGTTTTGGACGAATTGGGCGACAAATTGCCACTGAATTTGCAGCCGAAGGCACAGCGTTTGTCATAGCTGATGCGAGTAGCGAACAAGTTAAAATCGCTCAATCTGAAGGATATAGCGCCATCCAAGCTGATGCGACTCTCGATGAAACGCTGCTGAAAATGGGTGTAGAAAAAGCCAATTGTCTAGTTGCCGCATTGCCATCTGATGCCGAAAATCTCTATATCATCCTCTCTGCCAAAACTCTCAATCCTAATATTCGGGCGATTGCCCGCGCTAGTAATGAAGAAGCCGTCCAGAAGCTTCAGCGTGCTGGTGCGGATAAGGTGATCTCGCCCTACATCACTGGTGCCAAACGGATGGCAGCAGCGGCTCTACGCCCCCAGGTGATGGATTTTATGGATGGGATCGTGGCTAGCGATCGATCGTTTTATATGGAGGAGTTTGAGATCGAAGCGCAGCTTTGTCCGGTGGCTGGTTTGTCATTGCGCGAAGCCAGATTGCGCTCTCAATCTGGTTCGCTAGTTTTAGCGATCCGGCGGCGCGACGGCAATCTCATTGTCGGCCCCACTGGTGAGACGATGATTTTAGACCGCGACATGCTCATTTGTATGGGTACCGCCGATCAATTACGG
>NZ_JANLWO010000751.1:0-2324 GCF_031364565.1 Chamaesiphon sp. OTE_20_metabat_361 | reverse complement strand
CAGTACGGCGCGATCGCGGCTCTAGAAGGCTCTCAGGACTGTGTGGAGACGATGCGCCAAGCATTTGTGGTGAGAAGACAGGCAATTGTCGAGCGGCTGGAGGCAATTCCGGGACTAAGTTGTGCCAAGCCGGATGGCGCTTTTTATATCTTTGTCAATATCGCCAGTACCCAGCTCAAGTCACTGGAATTTTGTCAGCAATTACTCGAACAGCAACAAGTCGCTACCATTCCCGGACTGCCATTTGGCGCGGACGATCATATTCGGATTTCGTATGCAACAGATCTCACGACGATCGAAAAAGGCATGGATCGATTGACTAAGTTTATGCGATCGCGGCTGTAGATTTTACTGCTCGATCGGGAATTAGGATTAGATCGTGTGCAAATCGCTGGCACCCGTTGGGAAGATTCAGTGCGACCGCGATCGCCGCCCGGTGCTAGAGTATAAAATGTAATATTTCGACTACTTATCTGCCAAACGAGTAATAACTGCCAGATCGCTCGATAGCCAGATATAATGTTAGGAATACTAGCTTTTACCACGCAGAATCGACATCGGAAGCTATCTTTTGGTAGATATTCAGTTCTAATTACCGACAGCATCTCGATCCGATGCTAAAAATAGTCGAAGAAACCACTACACCTTACCAGAGCAAGGCTGTCTTTTACCGATCGACTACCACTTAGGGAGAGAATAGTAGCGCACCTAGCAGCGATGAAAATTTTAGTTCTAATTTGGGAATTTCCGCCGCGCCTCGTGGGAGGTATCGCTCGTCATGGTGCCGAGTTGTATCCCGAGCTGGTTAAATTGGGTCATGAGATTCATCTGATTACGGTGGAGTTCTCTCAAGCACCAGCTAAAGAAATCATCGAGGGTATTTACGTTCATCGCGTCCCTGTTGCTGGATTCAGTCAAGACATCTTCAACTGGATTGGCAACATGAATCACAGCATGAAGAAATACGGCGCAAAGTTATTAGAACTCCATTCTGATTTCGATCTAATTCACGCTCACGATTGGATGGTAGCAGATACCGCGATCGCTCTGAGCGAGAAATTTAATCTGCCGATCGTCGCCACGATTCATGCAACGGAATTCGGCAGACATAATGGCATTCACAACCCTAGCAGCGAGTACGTTCACTCTCAAGAAACCCGCCTAGTCGAGACAGCCGCACAAACGATCGTCTGTAGTCAGTATATGCAGCAAGAAGTCGGGCAAATTCTCCGCTGTCCGTGGGAAAGAATCAGCATTATTTATAATGGCATCCGTCCTGAAAAAAAACAGCGCCCTAAAGATTTTGATTTTTGGGACTTTCGGCGGCGGTTTGCTGCTGATTACGAACAAATCGTCTATTATGTAGGGCGGATGACTTATGAAAAAGGCATCTTTGTTCTCCTCAATGCCGCGCCTAAAGTCTTATGGGAACTCGGCGGTAATGCCAAATTTATTTTCATCGGTGGTGGGAATACTGATGGTTTAAAACAACAAGCTTGGGACCTGGGGATTTGGGAGAAATGTTTTTTTACAGGCTTTATGTCTGATGAAGATCTAGATAGATTTCAAACTGTCGCCGACTGTGCGGTGTTCCCTAGTTTATACGAACCTTTTGGGATTGTCGCTCTAGAAAGTTTTGCAGCGCGGGTACCAGTGGTAGTATCTGATGCTGGGGGGTTAGCGGAAGTCGTCAGACATACCAAGACGGGAATCGTTACCTGGAAGTGGGATTGTAATTCGCTAGCATGGGGGATCTTGGAAGTACTCAAAAATCCAGGTTATGCCAAGTGGTTGACGGATAATGCCTACGATGAACTGGGCAAACGTTTTAATTGGGCAAAGATCGCCATTCAAACGCAAACCGTTTATCACAATGCACTAGTTAAGACTAAGCAATCTGTGTTGGGGAGAGGTACTTAATAATTAATTATCGAAGGAGCGAGTTCGGGTGCCCGCGAAGTATCTTGTTGCAGCATCAGCACGAGTGATTCAGCCGCAGATGCACCGACGATATTTAGTCGGAGTGATGCTCGATTTGTGTTGGTGTCTACGAGCGATTTGCTGGCTACTGACACGCCTGTGGGTGCTAGCGATCTGCCATAAGCGGCACTCAAATAAGGTTTAAATTCACTCCGGTTGGCTAAATGAGTTTGAAAAAAAGCCGAGCTGAGCGCTCTAGTAAACATCCGCGCTCGTTCTGGTTCGGGACCGATAAAACTATCGGAAACTGGGAACACGCTATCACTTTTAGCCACACTTAAAGTAGAAAAGTGTGTACCTTTATCCAAAATTGCGAGATACTTATCAGGCGATCGCAACCAGGC
>NZ_JANLWO010000723.1:0-3041 GCF_031364565.1 Chamaesiphon sp. OTE_20_metabat_361 | reverse complement strand
AACCTAAAGCCTAATTCTTATCCTGGGAAATTTTGCTGCATCATTGCTTGCAATTGTTGATATTCTAAAACTTGACCGTTGCGTCTAAGGAGGCGGATACGAGTATCGATCGTTAGTCTCGCATCCGCACGAGTGACGGGCTGAAAGGAGATCCCATTTGCATCGCTAGTAACCAGAAAAAATACTCGCTGTGCATAGAGTGTCGTAAATAGTTCTTGGTTGTCCTCAACGATACAAATGCGATAGAGCAAGCCAAAGGTAGGGTGGTTGAGGTAGTTTTCGGAAGTCATTGATTAGGTATTAGGTATTAGGCTTTAGGTGTTAGGTGTTAGGCTTTAAAGTTAAGGCTTTGGGCTTTAGGGTAAATAGTATGTGTAGAGTGGGTACCGCCCACCAGTAGTAATCTGTAGGGTGAGCATCGCCCACCAGCTAGGTTTCAGGAAATTCCAATCTTATAAATACATATACTGTTTTATTCTTTATAATTCCCAGCATTTATCCCTAAAACCTAAAGTCTAAAACCTAAACCTAACGCCGAGATCTGAGCGGCGGCTTTCTGGAGGGATTCAGCCCACTCGCGCTGAGGATGGCTATCGGCAACGATGCCCGCACCGACTTGTCCCCAGACTGTGCCTTTATGATACAGCAATGTCCGAATCAAAATATTGAGATCTAGATGACCACGCCGATCGAGATAGCCACAGGAGCCATAAAATAAGTTGCGGGGGAGGGGTTCGAGTTCGGCGATAATTTCCATGCACCTGACTTTTGGACATCCGGTAATCGTCCCGCCTGGAAACATAGCCTGAATGAGATCGATCGAGTCAAACTGCGAATCTAGCTCACCTGTGACATTACTGACTAAGTGCATCACATGACTATACCGCTCGATCGAGAGCAATTCATCGACATTGACACTCCCCCAGCGACATACTCGCCCGAGATCGTTCCGTTCGAGATCGACTAGCATGATATGCTCGGCAATCTCTTTGTCATTAGCTAGTAGTTCTTCAGCTAATTGTAAGTCCTGTGCGGGGCTTTGACCGCGCTTTCTGGTACCCGCGATCGGGCGAGTTGTTGCTTTGTGTTGTTGCAATTGCACCAGTCTTTCTGGAGAGCAGCTTATCATTGCGCCCCAGGGAGTTTGCCAATAGCTCGCAAATGGCGAAGGATTAATCTGTTGCAATCTTTGGTAGATTTGCCAACTGTCGAGATCGGTATGGGTGCTAAATCGTAGTGATAAATTAGTCTGAAAGATATCTCCAGCCTGAATGTATTGCTGAGCTTGGAGAATTGACTGCTGATACTCGGCGGCGGATGTGAAAAAGTGTAGCGACTTGAGGTTATCTAAATCGATGGGGATTGGTATCGACGCGCACAAGAGCAGCGACGACGCGAGATTGCCCTCTGCAACTGCATCTAATCTAAGCGTTAACTTTTCCAGCTCTGCGGCTGTCGGTGCGGATAAATATAGTAGTTGCTCCCAATGATCTAAAATAGCAATCGATCGGGGCGCATACCAATAAGCGGTTGGAAATGGCAATGGATCTGGCTGAAGAGTTGGTAATCGTTCGATCTCCCAGGCAAGTTCGTAACCCAACCACCCCAACCAGCCCCCAGTAAAGGGTAAGTGAGCGGGTAAATCCGTTGGTTCTTGTCGATCGACACTCGCCAGCAACCCTCGCAAACAATCTAAAATTTGCCCGACTGCTGGGGTGAAAATCTGCGATCGACCATCGATAATCTGTGGCGTTCCTGCACAAATCGAGTATCTTGTCAATACCGATTTCGTTGAATCGCGAACTGGACTTTCGAGTAAAGTGGCAATCGGCTCGTGTCTAAATAATCGATCGAAGATCTGCGAGCCAGTTCGATTTTGTAGCGGAAGGATCGAGTGCAAAGAGGTAAGAGGTAAAAGGTAAGAGGTAATGGGTAATGGGTAAGAGGTAAAAGGTAAGGGGTAATCCGATCCCTAAAGCCCAAAGCCTAAAGCCCAAAACCTAAATGAATTGTCCGCCGATAATCACTCTTGCTGTCCAGAAAATGCCCAGACAGGCGATCGCCAAAAAGTCAATTTTTCGTAACTTTAACTGATGCCATTCTACCTTGTGGGTGTTGGGAGTGGTAAAGCCGCGAACCTGCATGGCTACAGCGATTTGCTCGGCACGACTCAGAAGATTTGCAAACATTTTTTCGGCGACAGTCAGCCAAACTTTGGCACTGTTTTTGAGTCCTAATTTTTGCCAATCGATCGCGCGGGTATAAACCGATCGTACCAAATTTTGGACTTCTTCTAGAACTAAAGGAATAAATCGCAGCGATAGTGTCAGTGTGAGCGCAATTTCAGTGACGGGGACATTAAAACGGCGGAGTGGTGACATTAAATTGTCTAAGCCAGTGGCAACTTCTTCGGGAGAAGTAGTGAGCAGATAAACAGTAGTGCTATATATAGATGTAAAAATCAAACTACTGGCATAGATGGCATTTTCGAGCGATTTTCTGGTGATTTTGAGCTGAATCATCCCCGCATCGAGTTTGAACAACACATATTGATATGGTTGGGCGATCTCTACTCCCGGATCTGGCGGGGAACGGAGTTGCTGGGTGACATTGATACTATCTGGGGCAAACATCCCAACGACAAAGATCGCCCCCCCAAACAATAACAACCACCCCATCTGCGGTTTGAGCGCCCGCCAAGGGATGCCAGCTAAGATACTAATGATGACGAGTAATGCCACTAAACTCAGCTTCCAGCTCGCACTAGCCAGCACTGGAGCTAACAGAAAGCTCAACAGCCAGCCGAGTTTTACGCGCGGATCGAGCCGATGCAGCCATGTGACTGGCTGTTCTAAATATAATCCAATGGGCAGGGAGCGGAGTAAATCCATTGATTAGGGGTTAGGCTTTAGGCTTTAGACTTTAGGGGTTAAAAAAGTAGGGTGGGCACTGCTTACCCTACTTTTCGAGGTATAAGTCCGACTGAGATCGAAATCCCGTGTTACCCCCCCAACCCCCCCTTATAAAGGGGGGGCTTTCCG
>NZ_JANLWO010000613.1:0-1560 GCF_031364565.1 Chamaesiphon sp. OTE_20_metabat_361 | reverse complement strand
ACGCGTTACTGGATGGTATGTTTCAAGGGTATTTATTCGATTTACAACCATAAACACAGTTTAACTTTATCTTTAACTCTATCTTTGTTTTTTTAACCCTATCTCTAACCCTATCTAAGTCTATCTTGCCTAGTAGTGCCAGCACAAATCACGATTCAAGAGACTCGAAGCTCTGCTCGGTCGCAAAAACCAGGAAATCAGGAGTAAATTTGCTTCTTCAATCAGTGTAATAAATACAATACGTACTCAGATCGTAAAGGCTGCCCTCTCCACATAAAAAAGGTGCCTTAGCTCCAGTATTCAGAATGAGTTGGTAGATATCCTCATTGCCCTCAAAATTAGAGCCATAACAAACTTGCAGTCGGACATAGTTAAGCTGATAAAGCTGAGTCACAAAAGTCCTCACGATATCGTTACACACACTCGAACATGCTTGCAGTTGGCCGATACTAAAAGTTTGCAAAATTCGCATACTCATCCAGATTCGCTGACAAACCGTCCGAAAGCGGAGCGTGTTGTGAATGGGTTTTGCCTTTTTTGTACCTGGTATTCGCGGTCTAGGCTTGAAGGTATAAAATTTTAACTGTGAATAGTACGTCGAATGCACTCGATATCGAGTGCGATTTCTGGCACGAGTGAGGAATCCTGCTGCTTCCCAGTAAGAAATTAAGATCGCCGCGTTAGTTTCATCAATCCGGCTCCAGAAGGTAAGACGGCAGGGATCGCAAGTTTTACGCCATAGCTCCAACCAGCAAGGTTGTCGATAGAATTCATCCGCATAATCTAACTTGGCCGCAATCTTTTTCTTCATATTACCAACCTCCAAATTCCCTCAATTAATACTAATATTCAATTACTTTAATCATCGCTATAGTCTACTTGTCGAGCAAAAAAGAAGGGACGATCTGCCCACTGTTGAGAGTCGATTTTCTCCCATCGTTGTACCCTTGCAAATGACTCAATCCGGCTCAATCCAACCGTAATCAGCCGAATACTCCCCTTTGAAGCCTTGTGTAATCGATCTAGTAAATCGGCTTGCACTTCTACCAAACAGAGTTCTTTAGTTAACAGTTGAGTATCTTCCAAATCGCAGGGTGTAAATTTCACCCACTGAGAAATTCGACCCGCCACAATTTTGCGTCGAGCCAGCAGTTTCTCCAACCTATTTGAACCAATCAGCCAACCGGGAAGTTCGGCTAAATCGTGAATGTCTCGTGCCGCATCAATCATCCGAGGATTATGGAATAAATAATCAGCTTCATCGATAAATAACGGACGCTGGCTCAGTTTCATCTGCTCCACAATTACTTGTAACATCTGAGCGGGGAAACGTGGGGGTGGGATCGACAATTCCGCCAGAATCGCCATTAACATCGTCGTTGGCGACCACAAGGATACCGCTCTTACATAAATTCCCCGTTCCCGATTCACCAGCCAAGCGGCTGCGGTTGATTTGCCAAAACCAGTTGGTGCGTAGATTAACCCCATTCGGGGAATTCCTGGCTCGCGTCTCTGGGATTCTTGAAAGCCACTGGACAAACTGATAATATTCTTGGTAGT
>NZ_JANLWO010000583.1:0-3854 GCF_031364565.1 Chamaesiphon sp. OTE_20_metabat_361 | reverse complement strand
AATGGTTTGAAATTTGCAGATGGAAATGTGTATGGTACTGTCAATCCGCAGGTACCGTTACTGACGATGACGACTCCGGTGGGGCTTCAGTTTGGGAGTAGGATTGGCGATATTAATTTTACAGGTGCGACTAGTTTACTCGCTAATTATGATGGTGCGAGTGTGTTGTTTGCTGGGGGGAATATTACGCTAACTGGTTCTAGATTGATATTACCGAATGGTAAAGTAGAATTAGCCGCCGTTAATGATGTCGGATCGATCGCGATCGATACTAATAAGCTAACAGATACTAGGACGACAAGTCTAGCTATTCCTGATGGGTTGAGGCGGGGCGATATTACCGTCCAAAATGGTGCGCGGATCTCCACTGCGGGTACCAATAGTGGCAATATCGATCTCCAAGCACGCCAGATTACAGTGGCTGGAACGGATGCTAGTCCTAGTGTGATTAGTGCCCGATCTAGTGGTAATGTGGCAAATACTCAAGGTGGTAGTATTAAAATCGATGCGACGGGTGATATTTTCATCGCAGGTAATAATACGGGGATTTCTAGCAGTACTTTGGGTGGTATTAATGGTGGCGATATTACGATTACCGCTCGCAATTTGCAGATCTTAAATGGTGCATATCTAGAAGCGAGTCCTTATAGTACTGGCAACGGTGGCAAGATCTCGATCGCGGCAATCGATACGGTTAAAATTGGTGCGCCAACAAATGCTCAAGAAAGTGATATTTTGACTAGTGCTTATGGTTCGGGCAATAGTGGGAATATCGATATCCAAACTGCTAAATTTTCGATTCAAGATGGTGCAAAAATCCTCACAGAAAATAGTACTGGCGGTTTAAGTGGCTCACTGGCGATCGCAGGTATGAATGGGCGGAGTGCGGATTCGATCGAGGTATCTAGTTCGATGCTCTCAACTACTGGCACTAAAAGCGGTAACATTAATCTGCAAACTCGCGATCTGACTGTCGTTGGCACCGATCATAGTCCTGCGAAGATTAATTCGCGATCTACTGGGGATGAGGTAAATACAAAAGGTGGCGGTATTAAGATCGATGCAACAGGCGATATTCTCATCGCTGGTAATCTCACTGGGATTTCCACAAGCAATACTCAAGGCAAGATTGATGGCGGGGATCTCCAGATTACGGCTCGAAATTTGCAGATATTAGATGGTGCGTATTTAGAAACTAGTCCCTATAAAAGAAGTTCGGGGCGTGGTGGAAACATCTCGATTCTGGTGAATGATACTATCAGACTTGGTGCGCCGACAAATGGACAAGAAAGTGACATTCTCACCAGTTCTTATGGTTTGGGTACTAGTGGTAATATTACGATTCAAACAGGTAAACTAATCCACCAGGATGGCGCACAAATTGGTACGGATTACAACTATTTCGATCCCAGTAATCCTCTGAGTATCGGCAAATTAGGTGATATTAAAATTGTTGCGAAGGAATCAATAGAAGTCAGCGGAGTATCCCCCGCTGTATTTTTGTATGGATTTCCCAAGGCTACTGCGATCGCGACATTTTCAGCAGGTCGGACAGATTCAGGTAATATCGATATTCAAACACCTAAATTGGTTCTCAAAGATGGTGGGGTAATTTCAGCGGGAACCGATGGCAGTGGCTTGGGTGGTTCGATTTCAATTTCGGGTTTAAACGGTCGTCCTGCTGATTCTGTAGAGCTACTGGGTAACTCGAATTTGGGTCAATTTCTGGGGACGGAAAATAATCCAGCTTTTGCAGGTGTGGGGAATGGGAGTCGGATTCGGAGTATTACCAGCGATACGGGTAATGCTGGTGTAGTGAAGATTAATGCCGATCGCGTGACGTTGCAAGGAGGGACGAGAATTGATGTCAGTACCCTCGCTAGTGGGCGAGGTGGCTCGATCGATATTAAAGCCAATACGATAAACTTAGTCGATGGCGGTCAACTAATCTCGACGACTAAGGGGAGCGGACAGGCGGGGACAATTAATGTCCGAGCTGACAATAGCTTGACCCTGGGCGGTATCGATTCGACTTTTGAAGCCAAACGAGCCTTCATGAGCTTAATCCTAGTAATCAGCAATCAGCCAGCCGCCAGAGCAGCGCTGGGAGAATATCTCCAAAATCCCAACCCAACTTCACAGCAATCTGTGCTCGCAGCATGGCAGCAAACTAATCCTAATCCTGTGGATCGACAAGTTTTAGATCAATATTTCACCTTCTTGCAGACCAGTCCGACAGCTCGATCGAGCCTACGATCCTATCTCACTAAGACAGATGGGCAGGGATCGTTTAGTGACTATAATATCGTTCTGAATGTTGGTAATACTAGCGGCATCGTCAGTCGATCGCAATCCGGTTCCACTGGCAATGGTGGCAATATTAATATTACTAGTCTGAATTTGAATATTCAACAAGGTGCATTAGTAACTGTGAATAGTAATGGTGCTGGACGTGGGGGGAATATTACCGCTAATGCCGATACGATCGAACTCGATCGCGGGGCGATAACTGCTAAAACTGTCTCGGCAAATGGGGGAGACATCGACCTCAACGTTAATAAACTGCTACTGCTGCGGAACCAGTCAGAGATTTCGGCAAGTGCGGCGACGAATGGGAATGGCGGGAATATCCAGATCTTTGCGCCCAACGGACTCATCCTCGCCGTACCAAATGAAAATAGCAATATTAGTGCGAGTGCTGCGGGTGGACAAGGCGGGAAAATTCAGATTAGAGCTGATAATGTGCTGGGCTTTAGTACGCAGCGGACGGACTTATCAAATATTACCGCGACTTCTACATTTGGCCCTCAAGGAATCGTGACGATTACCACGTTGGGGAACGATCCAAATAAAGGATTGCAGCCAGATCCGATCGCACCAAACCCGCCGACACTCTCACAAACTTGTGCGAGGAGTGGCGATAAGCAGGCGAGTACATTCATCGACAGTGGGAAGGGTGGGATGACCCCCAGTGCGATCGAGCCGTTACGGAGTAGCAATCTGTGGGTCGATCCGCGCTCGACGACTACACCTGTAAGTAGTCCGCCAATGCCACCATCGATCGAGGCTGCACAAGGCTGGAAAATGGGTCGCGATCGCACGGTAATTTTGACTAGTCAACCTACAGATATTGCCGATGAGGTGAAATCTACCGCACCGAATTGTATTGAGAAGCAGTAAGATCGGGATCTAGTTATAGTCTCAACCTAATCATATTTATGAATGCTTATAAAGTTCGCTCGGTCGTGATGGCAGATGGCACGATCGTCCTGAAGGGATTACCATTTAATGTTGGTAAGTCAGTAGAAGTTATCGTGTTAGAAGATTCATCCTCTCAAGAACTAGATTCAGACTCGATCGAGCCGCCGCTAAACGACGAATGGCAATCTCTAAAAGGCTCAGTCACCCGCTACGACAATCCCTTTGAGACAGCTATTCCGTTAGAAGATTGGGATGTATTGCAATGATTTTGCTGGATACTCACATCTGGATTTGGTGGATGGATGACAATCCTCGACTATCTCAGCGCCATCGGCAAATCATTAGCTCTCAACAAAATGATGGTTTTGGATCGGTATTTACTCTTGTTGGGAAGTCGCAAAACTGGTAGAATACGGTCGATTAGAGCTGCGATTGTCTATTGAAGATTGGTTGAAAATTGCCTTGTCTCATCCGCAGATTCAAGCATTAGATCTGACTATTCCAATTATCGTTAAATCGACTAAATTGGTGGGATTTCATCAAGATCCCGCAGACCAAATTATTGTAGCAACTTCCATCCTGTCAGGGATTCCATTACTAACAGCAGATGAAAAAATAATCGCTTATCCTGCTGTACTCACACTTTAGCCGAG
>NZ_JANLWO010000685.1:0-2137 GCF_031364565.1 Chamaesiphon sp. OTE_20_metabat_361 | reverse complement strand
TGGACGATCGCAATCGCCGACTATTGAATATGCTAGTCGAAAGTTCCAAACGCGGCAGCGGTTTGGTGAAGCAAATTCTCACCTTTGCACGGGGGCTAGATGGCGAGCGCACGACGATTCAGGTGCGGCATATTTTAACCGAACTGATTAGTATCGCCAGGCAGACTTTTCCCAAATCGATCGAGATTCAGGTTAATAATGCTAGTGAAGATCTGTGGCTGGTAAATGTCGATGCCACTCAGATCCATCAAGTGCTGATGAATCTATTTGTCAATGCGCGGGATGCGATGCCCAATGGCGGTAGCCTGACGGCGAGTTCGGAAAATATGGTTATCGATGCCGATTATGCCCAGATCCATCTCCAGTCACTAGCGGGAGCATATATCCTGATTAGTATTGCCGATACGGGCATGGGGATGACTGGTGAAATACTCGATCGGATCTTCGAGCCGTTTTTTACTACCAAAGAGACGGGGACGGGCTTGGGACTATCGACAGTTCGGGGTATCGTCAAAGCGCATGGAGGCGCGATCGAGGTAGAAAGTCAGATCGGGCGCGGTACTTGTTTTAAAATCTATCTACCCGCGATTTATAGTAAAGAAGCCGAATCTTCAGCCGCAGCAGCGGATTCATTCGACGGAAAGGGACAGTTGGTATTAGTGGTAGACGATGAGAGCGCGATTCGGGAAATTGTCAAAGAGTCGCTAGAGACTTACAATTACCGCGCGATGCTAGCTAGCGATGGCATCGAAGCGATCGATCTCTACTCCCAAAACCATCGCAGTATTGCCATCGTCCTCATCGATATGATGATGCCTCATCTCGATACTCGATCGACAATTCTGGCTCTACAGCAGATTAATCCCCAAGTTCAAATTGTGGTAATGAGCGGTTCTGTTGTCAATTTAGCAGCGATGGTCGATACGCAACAAGTGAGCGCATTTCTCACCAAGCCATTTACCACCGCAAACATGCTCCAAACATTAGAAAGTATTCAAAATTAATGTCGAGATTTAAAGCCGATAATCATCGTATGTAAGGTGAGATAAATTCGCTCTTCAGTAATTTTCTGGAGCAGTGACGAGCGCTTTAATTGAGCGTAGAGATCTCGTTTGACTCGTGCCATTCCAAAAGTAATTCCCCTAGTAGCTAATTCATCATATAACTCCTCCAGCATATCCATCGCCGTAATATCAATTTCGACGATCGCTTCGGTATTGAGGACAAACCATTCTACAGGCGTAACTTCTAATTCGATCGCGCTCATTGCCCGAGACTTAAAATCTTCCGCATTAGCAAAACATAACGGCGCATCATAACGATAAATTACTAACCCTGGAATTGTCGTTGCACCTTCCCAATCGTCGATATCGTGCAGTCCTGGCAGATTTGGTACCGTTCCTTGGACGGCATCATGGGGATGTGCCAATCGCGATAATAATTCGATCGCCGATAACCCAACTGCGATCGCCACACCCGCTAAAATATCGGTAACTAACACGCCGCAAGTAGTAATAATTGCTAGGAAAAACTCACTGCGGCGAAATCGATATAGCCGCAAAAATTCAGATATTTCAATCAATTTAAACGCTGCAAAAATCACGATCGCACCCAACGCCGCTTTCGGAAATAGCGATAAAACTGGACGCAACCACAGCAGCACCGAAATTACTACTCCCATCGCTACTAGCGAGAAAAGCTGAGTTTTGCTACCCAAACTATCCCCAATTACCGTGCGAGAGCCACTACTACTGACTGGAAATCCCTGCACCAATCCCGCCCCCAAATTCGCTACTCCCAGCGCAAGTAATTCTTGGTTGGCATCGATCTTATCGTGATGACGCGCGGCAAACGATCGAGCAGTCAAGACATTATCTGAATAACCGACGATCGCAATCCCCAGAGCGGAGGCTAGCAGGGTTGGGAGCTGTGCGGGAAAGCTAGGAACGACAAATTGGGGCAAACCTGCCGGAATTGCGCCTACAACCGCAATACCGCGCCCCTGGAGATCGAAGAGCGCGACAGCAGCAGTACCGATGAGTACTGCTAGTAGCGGTGCAGGAGCTGTGGGGAAACGATGTCCGATCGCTACTAGAAATCCGAATACCAATCCAGCTAAAATGAGGGTCGGCAAATG
>NZ_JANLWO010000549.1:0-11081 GCF_031364565.1 Chamaesiphon sp. OTE_20_metabat_361 | reverse complement strand
ACCCGTAAAATCTTCAGCGGTGAGGGTAGCGGTGCATCCGTATTTAGTATCTACCAGCTCATGAATAAACCCCTCGGCTCAGTAATAGAAGGTTCGCTCACTGGTGGCTTGGAAGTAAGACTGCATCCAGATATCTCTGTGGAAGATATGCGGGTGGGCAAATTTTTGGTAGTGCGGGGACGACAATATGACTTCTTTTGTCTGTTAACAGATGTTTGTTTGGGGACATCGAGCGATCGGATTTTAGTCAATCCACCGCATCCCGAAGATGATTTTTTGCTGGATGTTTTGTCGGGAAGCGGTACTTATGGCACCGTAAATCTGTCGCCGATGTTGATGCTCAATAAATTCAGTCAAATTCCACCGATTTTGAGCAGCGGTGCGAGTCTGAATGGGAATGGTAAAGGCAAAAAAGCTAAAGCTGAAACTGGTAAAGCCGTGCTAGCGTCCTTTGAGGCGCAGACAAATATGGAATGGGAGCTTTTACCAGTCAAGACGGTTCCCAGCCACTTCAGTCAGGTATTTGATGCCAATGAGAATGACTTTCGCTCGGTATTCGGTTGGGAAGACGATCCGACGCGCAAGAATTTTTCGATCGGGCAACCATTGGATATGGATGTACCTGTCTGCTTGGATCTCAAGAAGTTTGTCGAGCGGAGTAATGGGGTATTTGGCAAATCGGGGACGGGAAAATCATTCTTGACTCGACTGTTACTCGCTGGCGTAATTCGGAAGAAAGTCGCAGTTAATTTGATCTTTGACATGCACTCTGAGTATGGTTGGGAAGCAGTACAAGAAGGCAAAAATGTTCGCACGGTTAAAGGCTTGCGGCAATTATTTCCCAACGAAGTAGTCGTCTACACGCTCGATCCTGAATCCAGTCGCGCTAGGGGGATTCGCGACGCGCAGGATCTGTATCTCACTTATGAGATGATCGATATCGAAGATTTACAGTTGGTATCGCGCGAGTTGGGTTTATCTGATGCAGCGTTAGATAATGCCAACATTTTAGCGGCTGAATATGGCAGTAGTTGGATAAGTCGGCTACTGGAAATGACGAATGAAGATATCACTATCTTCTGTGAATCGGGGAAAGGGCATAAAGGATCGATCTCTTCTTTGCAACGGAAATTGATGCGCTTAGAAAAGCTAAAATATCTACGCCCAATCAGCCGTCAGGACAATCTTAAAAGTTTGATTCAATCGCTTAGTGCTGGTAAAAATGTGGTGATTGAATTTGGCAATCAATCGGATTTATTATCTTATATGCTGGTGACAAATATGCTCACCCGCCGGATTCATAAACTGTACGTTAATAAAGCCGAACAATATCTCCAAAGTAAACAGGAATCCGATCGACCTTATCCGCTCATTATCACGATCGAGGAAGCCCATCGTTTCTTAGATCCGGCTATTGCTAAGAGTACCATCTTTGGCACGATCGCGCGGGAAATGCGGAAGTTTTTCGTGACATTACTAATCGTCGATCAACGTCCATCGGGGATCGATAATGAGATTATGTCTCAAATTGGCACGCGGATTACGGCATTAATTAACGATGAAAAAGATATCGATGCTATCTTTACAGGCGTATCCGGCGCACAGGGATTGAAGTCGGTGTTAGCGAAGTTAGATTCTAAGCAACAAGCATTAGTATTAGGACACGCGGTACCGATGCCTGTGGTAGTCCGCACTCGTCCATACGACCAGAAATTCTATGAAGAAATTGGCGATCCTGATTGGGGTACTAAGTCGGATGAGGAGATTTTAGTAGCAGCGAAAGCGGCGCAGATGGACTTAGGATTTTAAACTAAATAACGAAAGTTCGGGATAAGGATTTCCGCGCAATAATTCATAGCTTCGTTTCTGCACCGCCCTCAAATGAATTTGGGGCTAATAGCCAAATTTCGTTTTAACGAACTGACTGAAATTTGACAGTTCTCTTCAGAGAGCTTGAGCTATTAGCCCGAACTTATAGTTCAGGGCGGTGCAGGAACGAAGCAAATCAACTTTCCTTATCCTGAACTCTCTTTAAATAATGTATTTCATAAAGATGAAACAACCCTAAAGCCAACTACTTGGCCTGTATGTCTATAGCGAAAACACCCTTGGTACGAACAGCCACAACTTTCGGCAGGACTATAGTAGGCACCTCCTCGAATTGGACGCAATCCTGGATATGGGTTAGGTTGTTTTTCTAAGCACCACTCCCAGATATTTCCATGCAGATCGTGGATTCCAAAATCATTTGGTGGAAACATTCCGACATTCATAATTGGTTGCGATGTTGTTTTATACCCAATACCTGTAATCGAATGATCTTTCCCAAAATTAGCTAAATCAGGCGTTAAAATGTTTCCAAAACTAAAAATGGTTTTCGAGCCAGCGCGACAAGCAATTTCCCATTCTGATTCGGAAGGTAGTCTATATTCTTTACCTTCTTTTTGTGATAATCGATCGCAAAATTCCATCGCATCCATCCAATTTGCCATAACAGGTTTTTTAAATCCTAAATTGCCACCGTCTTGCAAACGCTTCATCACTTTGTACCATTGCTTTTGAGTAATGGGGTATTTACCGATTAGAAAAGATGAATGAGTATTATCTTCCGATTCAAGTGTTTCTGTTGATGCAAGGACTAGTGTTAAAGCTGTATTAGTATCCAATTCTACATCTAAATATTTACCTTGTTTCTCAAAGTATGATATTTGACCTGTATCTGATATTCTAGCAGTAGTAAATTCAAAAGATTGCAACATTAATTTCCCAATATCATATCGAACCACAAGCATCAGATTCATTAATCCGAAATGTATAATGAAGCTTACCTGGACGTTTTGCTCGACACTGTAAGGAGGCTACTTCTAAATCGCGTTGGCGTAGCCTCTCCAACGGAGAATCGATAAAATATTCGCCACTATCTGGTTCGATGGCGATGAACCAATTGTAGTGAGTCGCGATTAATTCGGGTTTGACTCGATCGAATATGGGGTAACAACGCTGATAAAAAGCTTCACGTTCGGCTTGCTGTTGCGCTGTTTGTTCGGGAGTCCATTGAATTTCGGGAAAGATTCGTCCGCGACGACGTGTAGCTGTAGTTTTAGTCATGTTCTCGATCGAACGTAAAATCCTAATTACCTTTATTGGTTATTTAAACCTTTAAAAGGATTAAAAATCACAATATCTATTCCTGCAAAATCCTTTTCATTGCGAGTAACTAAAGTGTAGTTATAATATTTTGCATTTGCCGCGATTAAAGAATCGAAAGCAGGTAATTTACGTCCTTCTTTTTCCAGCTTTCCTACTAGCTCTCCCCAGATTAACATCACTGATATATCTACTTCCAGGATCCGACCAGAAAATCGAGTAAACAAGTCATTCTCAAACCAATTTTTGATATTTTCTTTCCGGTGCGATTGTGGTAGCTTTTCAATTCCTTTCTTGATTTCACCCATAGTGATTACACTCAAATATAATCTTTGTGATTCCGTTGTCTTTAGCCAAGTGAGCACCTCTTGATTTGGTTGCTTGGCAATGGCTTCTGAAATCACATTGGTATCTAAAATATAATTCATAGATTGACTTCACGTTCATCCATATCTACTTGGCGAGTAAGATCTATATCTACTCCAACTAGAGGGGAACTTTGGAAAAAGTCAGCTAGGTTATTTTCCTCAATTTTCGCAGGTTGACTTTCTATTTGCTTTTTCAAAGAATCAATTAACTCTACTTTTTCTGCTCTAGTTAAATTCTCGGCTTCTTTTAAAAGCATTTGAACGGCTGCGTTACTCATTATGTTTGCCAAATTGTAGTAATTATACTATTCGCATCGAGTCTAAAATCCTATTTTCCCTGATTCAGTTTGCGACGGCGAATTTTTGCGGCGACGGTGGCTCTGTCTACCGGGAAGCCAGCCATCGGGATTTCTTGATATTGACGTTCTGTTTCTAATTTCTTTAACTCGGTATAATCTACCCATTGGATGCAATTAACCGGACAAGTATCGATCGCTTCTTGGATCGTGTCTTCGAGATCGCCATCTTGGCGCACTACCCTCGCTCTCCCGTGTTCTGGCTCGATAAAAAATGTATTCCGGGCGGTATGGGCGCAGTGGAGACAACCGATACATGTCATCTCGTCTACATATACGCCCTTTTGTCGCCATACCCCACCGAGTTCTGGCTCGAACCCCGATCGATCTTCGGCATCGCGCAAGAAGCCGCCTAGCTCTGGCGAGAATCCTGACTGGTTCTCATCTGGCGGTGGGGTAAAAGCAGCCATTATTTAGGCACTCCAGCGTTGGACGACTAGTTTAATCGAGCCGTCGTTTTGGTTGCGTTCTTCGGCGACTTGGAAACCTTGCTTGGTGGCTTCGGTCAATACTGTATGATAAGCATAACGCTGGGTGACTTGGCTCAAAAAGCGATCGACCGACCAATTTTGTTGCCAGAATTGCAAGTCAGCAACTAGTTCGTATTCGTTATTGCCGTTGCTGCTGAAGCCGATATCGTAGCCATTTTCCTGCTCGATGATGACGGCGGCGGTACGGGTATCGCCTTGATAGCCGCGTACTGGCTGCGAGCCAGTTTTCCACTCGATGCCTAGATCTGTCAGTGCTGCGGTGAGCGATTCTACGTTCCGAATCTTGGTTTTGATGTTGCTAAAGTGGGACATATAGGTATGGGTGGTAATGGGTGAATAATTAGTAATTAATAGCTAGCTGTTGAGTTACCAAGTGGCTTGAGTAGTTGCAGCAGCAGTTAGTTCGAGATTTTGGGTGAAATATTCCGCAGTTTGCTCTTGGCTGACGACATCACCTAGTTCGGATTCGATCGCGGCGGTTACAACGGTGCAAGACTGACCCACTACACCAGTGACTTTTTCATGCACTCGTCCATCTGGGTAGATGATAAACTCTAGCGTCTCCATGCTCATAGGTGATGTAATTGCTCCAATATTTCGATCGTTAAGTTTGATTATATTTAATCTGAGTAAATTAGTTTAGACTCGATCGGTAGATGAAATCTGACGATTGATGTGTCGATCTCGATCGATCGTTGGTAAAAGTTATTATTTGGTAAAGTTATTCTTGCATTATAAGTAAGTTTCTGTTTGCTGAGGCGGTACATCAAGTTTCGTAAACTTTAGCGCTTTGCACGACCAGATTACTTATGGATACCAGATTGTCTCTACTTGTCGTGCTAGAGATTGAGCCTGCGACAGGTAGTCTTGATGCTCATCGTCCCTGCCGACGACAATCGTCACATGGCCGAGTTTGCGTCCGATTCTCGACTCCTTGGCATACCAGTGGACGTGGGCATTGGGGATGGCTGCTAGCTGCTGGCGTTTGTCTGGGTAATCGCTGTGAGTGTCTTCATAGCCTAACAAATTGACCATCACGGCACCGCCACAGGTAAGTGCGGTACTACCAAATGGTAAACCAGCAACCGCCCGAATCAGTTGACTAAACTGTGATGTAGCACAGGCTTCGATCGTCAGATGTCCAGAATTGTGCGTGCGGGGGGCGATTTCGTTGACGGATACTTTGCCGTCGGCGGTGAGAAATAGCTCGATCCCAAATACACCAACTGCGCCTAGACTGGTGAGTAATTTGGACGCGATCGAGTTACAAGTTGCGACAATCTCGGTGGGTAAATCATCCAGAGTGAATACCCGCCGACACACTTGGTCTTCCTGTTGAGTTTCCAGGATGGGATAGGTAATTACTTCACCATTGACACCTCTGGCGGCAATGACGGCTAACTCGCGATCGAATTTGACGAATTCCTCAATTAGAAATGGCGTGTCCGGGTAGCGATGGTAGAGGGCTGCTAGGACAGACGCATCTTTGACGATAAATGTCCCCTGTCCGTCATAACCATTGCGTCTGGCTTTGATGACGACGGGAAATTCAAACCCTGGGGGTAATTCGGGCTGTTCTAGTACGGCAAATTGTGGCACTGGTAGCCCTAAATCTCGCAGGTAGCAACGTTGAGTATACTTATCTAAGAGTGGAGCTAGGGCAGTTAGGGGCGGCAGAAAACTGACATTTTGGGCGATAGCGAGTTTGTCCAACCCTTCTAAATCGACGAACTCATTTTCAAAGGTAATCGCGTCGCATTTAGTTGCCAAAATTGCTGTGGCGGCGACATCATCTACATCTGCGAGGACTATTTCTGTCGCTAAGCTGACAGCGACATCCGTATCGTGGGGAGTTTGAATGACTAATTCTATTCCCAATTCTTGGGCGGCACTAGCCATCATCCACGCTAGTTGTCCGCCGCCAATTACACCAATTCGTTTCATTTCAATTCTCTAGATCGATCCTGTTCGTTGCTATGTGTGGTGAGCTGCGTAGATCTTACCCACCCCGTCCTTCGGACACCCCTCCAGGGAGGGGATTTTAACCCAAGTTAGAACTGTAGCTTATTTACAGGCGAGAGAGTCGCGGGTGGCGATTCCGGTTTTGGAATTGGTACCAGTGGCAATTTTGCAGAGTTCTTTTTGTTGGAGCTTGCCTAAAATTGCATCGGAAAAATCTGCGCCAGCAATGTTGACATTTGTAAATGTGGATCGTAGCATCATCGCCTCGGTGAATACAGCATCACTCAAATCGGCACCGACAAACCGGACTTGATCTAGTAAGCCTTGAGAGAGATTTGCACCGTGGAGATTGGTGCGGTTGAGGGTTGACGAGCTGATGACCACGCCCGTGAGGTCTGCGCCGGAAAAATTGGTATCATCGAGTTTGGCGGTGGTGAATACTGCCGTTTTGAGATCTTTGCCTGAGAAATCTTGACCGTTTAGTTCGGCGTTGTCGTAAGAGAGTGATGGTTTGTATTGAGAGGTGCCTCCCGCTGCAATCGCATGACCGGGAAATAAGGTTAGGATCGAAGCAAGGATTAAGGCGATAATAGTAGGCATATTTTCAGGCAAACAATTGTGTGGCGATTTGGCAAAGCCGACGCTATGCGAACGCAAGGTAGGGAGGATCGAATCTGGGCAAGTGATATCGAGCTAGATTTTTAGGTTAGGTCGAGGGCAGGTATTACCCTGCGCCCCTCCCAATTAGATCGCAGCGAGCTACTTTCACAGCACTGCGCTCCCGATATTCTAAGCGTTAACTTTGCTCATATGTATATAATCGTGGCAAGATTCATGAATTGCTTCTAGATTCTTAGGCTTCCAATTATTATGATTTCCATCAGCGTGATGCAGATGTACTCTTTCTTCTCCTACGAATTTTAAACCGCAGGATGCACATGAATGGTTTTGACGAACTAATGTTCTTGAGGTAGCTCCGTCGTAGAGTTTACTATTACGTTTGCTCCAGTAGGTAATATCCCCATCATAAGGAGATTTCTCTCCTCTGATATTGATATGTGCGTTTTCGGAATAAGAAACAGTTGGGAATGCTTTATCTAATAACGTTTTACTAGTGTAGCGATTCTGTTTTTTCTCTTTGTTGAATACCGTAAATGCCCGTTTTTGGATAAAATATAGAGAATTTCTAGCTCCATCCATTTTGCAGTATTTATGGTATTGTCTCCAACCTCTCACCACAGGAGCTAATTTAACAGCTTTGATTGTGGCACCATAATTCGAGTTGTTAACAATGAATTTTACCTTCTTACGGAAAGCTTTGAAATTCTCCACTGAGGGAGTACTACGAAACTTACCGTTTTTCTGGACTTTAAAATGCCAGCCGAGGAAGTCAAAACCATCTGTCGTAGCAGTAATTTTGGTCTTTCCTTCACTAATGTTCATACCTCGTTTAGCTAAAAATTCACAGATTCGATTAAGTATTGCCTCTGCATCATCTTTGGGTCTGAGTACAATCACCATATCATCCGCATATCGGACAGATGGTTCTGCATAAGCACCATGATTATGATATCTATGTAAGCTTTCAATTCCATTGAGTGCAATATTGGCTAGCAATGGACTAACTACTCCGCCTTGAGGCGTTCCTTGGTCTGGAAATCCTATAGCTGTCCCAGCTTTTAGACATCGGAAAATACCGAGTTTTAGTCTCGCTGGCGCAATTAGGTTATCCATGATTGCATTGTGGTTAATCCTGTCGAAACATTTCTCAATATCAAGCTCTATCACTCTTTTATTTATTCCATTCATTTTCGAGTTTAGAGTATCGAACAGGTACTTTTGGGCATTATGTGCCGAACGACCAGTCCGAAACCCATAACTTCGAGCGTGGAAAGTTGCTTCATGTGCAGGTTCGAGGGCATACTTTGCTAGGCATTGCCAAGCTCGATCCGCTATTGTAGGCACTTTAAGCATCCGCTTCGTTCCGTCCTTTTTAGGGATTGGAATTTCTCGTAAACCTTCATGCTTCCAGTTCGCATGATGTTGTTTTAGCTCGTTAGCTAGTGCAAATCGTTCCTCAAATGAGAGAGATTTTTTGCCATCGATACCCGCTGTTCTCTTACCCGCATTTAATTGCGTTACTTGTCGGATAGCTAGTAATCTAGCTGCTTGAGACTTTAAAACTAGTTTCTGTAAAGACCGCGCCTTCCGCTTGTCTCCAACTTGAACTGCTTTATAAATTCGTTTTTGTAACCGGAAAAGTATCTTTTGAAATCTCTTCCATTTGAAGCTTTTCCACAATTCGCTAGCGGTTAAGCTGCGTCTAATCATGATTTACTCCAATTTATTTACTCTGAATACCTCAGACCAATTACGGTCTGTCCTACCCGTATTTGAGGCGTTAATCCACTCGTCCGGTCTACCGTAAATGCGACCACTTACAGACCTCAAGCACGTTTTTATTCGTTCCATCAAATTGATTATTTAGTTCCCTTAGATATAGCCACTTCAACTGCACGAACCCCATACTCTTACCGCTATTGGAATGTGATCTGCGGCGGGATACATATCTCGTGCGAGGTTAGACATTTATAGTTGTTGCGTCTACCCTGTAAATAAGTTGCTTTTTTAGGCTCTGTTTTATCTTAGGAACTCCCTGTTAGCGCCAGTGTTATCTGCAACGGATATCTGGCTGCGCCCTGTTCCCAGCTTCGACCTCCCGAATTCCGAGTCGAGTCATCGTGGGCAGATAAGGAGTCACACCTGAGTTTGGTGGGAAGGACTTGCACCTTCATCAATTAGATAGTTAAGCTAGTCTTGGGAGACTTGGCTCCAGCGGTTATGCTACGGACTGAATACCGAGATTTACGCTGAACGAATCGCACCAATCCTTAACATGGACAGTTTATCGCAAAAATAGAGCCGACGATCGAACAAATCGCGTTGGCATGGCGTCGGAATCCTATCTCCCATCCTCCATCTCCCAGCTCCCATCTCTAGTATGTTCAAATTACTGATTAACTGGGTTCTCAATGCGATCGCGTTTTTGATTACCCAACGGATTATCGACTATATTTTGCCAGGACAGTTTCGGCTGCGAGATTTTGTAACGGCGCTGATAGCCGCTTTAGTATTAGGGTTGATTAATAGTACGGTGAGTCCGATTCTCAAATTCCTCACTTTTCCCTTGACGATTATTACATTGGGGATATCTTCACTGGCAATTAATGTGCTGTGTTTGATGTTTGTTTCGTGGTATGTGCCGGGATTTTTTATTGGGGGGATCGTTCCAGCGATCGCCGGATCGTTTGTGCTATCGATCGTGTCCACATTACTAAATTGGTTTGTTAAGTAAAAGTTCGATTTTAACTAATTAAACAAGCGATAATATTGGCGATCGAATCCCCGATTTATTCGTTAAATAAGTTAGTTAAATCGTTGTCGAACCCGGTTTAAACTTCTCGCAGATCCAAAAGCCGATCGAATATAAGCACAATCCCACAAAGGTGCCAGAAATACACCCGATTAAAGCTCTGACAAAGACTTCAAGTGCTGTTTCACCAACTACATGGTTGGCCTCGATCGCGACGATCGCTAACCCAAATGCTGGTAAGACGATCGCGATCGCAGCTATACCGCGCCAGTTGGGTGTTAATGTTTCAATTTGGTGACGATATTCAGTACGATCGAGCCATTTTAACAACCAGATAACGATGGCAATCAATCCGATTGCCGTGCTGCCCAAGTGAAATAGTTGATACATTGATGCTTCGCTAAAATGAGCCTGAATTCGCTGAGAATGGTTGACAACCGACTTGGTACGATGAATGAAAAAATCCCAGATTAGATGGCTGCTAGCTCCGATGATTATCGATCCGATGACATTGAGCAGGTATAGAGATTTAAGCGAAAAATAGCTAGTTGGCAATGGCAAATGTCGAGCTAATCGTGGTGGAAGTAATGCTAAACAAGGGCGCATTAAAATATAACGACTAATTAGCAACAGCGCGATCGAATAAGGGATACCTTGAAGGAGGATGCCAGTAAAAGTATGTCCGATTGTTTTAACTGGCTGTAATGATAGGAAGTATTCAATATCGGGAATCATCGAGCCGATAATCAGGCTGGGTAGATCGAGCTTACGCTTTGAACCAAGCCAGATGGGGGCGGCGGCGATGGGATGGGCAAAGGTAAAGGGCATATTTATTCCGCTCGTTTGATTGGTAATATAGCAAGCTATATTTTGTTGTCGTCTAGATGTCGATGGCAATCTAATATCGCAATCCGAGCCGAGTCGTGAGATGTACCGGATCTAGATTATCCCTGGTGCGTTACCCTCCGGGATAACACACCCTACAGTGTTCTTGCACATTAAATAGAATTACTAAAATTTATTGATAAATTAGTCCCAAAGTGAGTCAAATAATATCTATTTTAAATAGAATTTATAACTGAGTAGACTTGACGCTGTTCAAATAACTCTAAGAGATGAAGATTGAGTTTACCAGCAGCAGCTTCTTGACGTAAAATTGATAAGGATCGATCGAGTGATAAACGCGGTTTGTATGGTCGATCGCTGGCAGTGAGGGCATCATAAATATCGGCGATCGTCATAATTTGTGACTGGATCGGAATTGCGGCGGTGGTTAGTCCTCGGGGATAGCCACTACCATCTAGTTTTTCATGATGGGAACCCGCAATTTTCGGGACATCTTGAAGATGTTTCGTCCAGGGAATCTGGCACAGAAAATCATAAG
>NZ_JANLWO010000525.1:0-6529 GCF_031364565.1 Chamaesiphon sp. OTE_20_metabat_361 | reverse complement strand
TGGTATTGGCTCGGATCGTAACCGCCTGGAATCTCACTTTGCTTGAGAATTGTCTTCGATCGCGATCGCAGATCGTACTCAAATACCGTCATCGGCGAGACTAAAGAGGTATAGCCAAAGCGGAATTTCTGCGTATCGTATTCCCAATTAGCCGCACCAAATACTAGATAAGTGGGATCGTCGAACTCTAGATAATGTGACGCTTGATTCTGAATTTCGATCGTTACACCCCGCCAGAAGGGCCATGAATACAGCGTTAGTCATCATGATGGCTCTTTTTACATTCTCACCAATGACAACGCCCAGAACTTCCGCATCATGCGGACGCTGGTAGCGCAACCCCAGCAACAGTACTGGGAAGAATATATTGCCCACGATCCCGATCGATTAATTGAAGGAATTGATGAGTTTAAAGATTACCTGATTATTAGCGAACGCTATCAGGGTTTGGGACAATTACGGGCGATCGAAATTCAGAATCAAGCGTCACATTATCTAGAGTTCGACGATCCCACTTATCTGGTATTTGGTGCGGCTAATTGGGAATATGATACGCAGACATTCCGCTTTGGCTATACTTCTTTAGTCTCGCCGATGACCGTATTTGAGTACGACTTGCGAGCGCGAACGAAGACAATTCTCAAGCAAAATGAGATTCCAGGGGGTTACGATCCGAGCCAGTACCATTCCGAGCGAATTTTTGCTCGTTCTCACGATGGCGTAGAAGTACCGATCTCGATCGTTTATCGCCAAGATTTTAAGCGCGATGGTACCGCACCGCTGTATCTCTATGGTTATGGTTCCTATGGAGCCATCCTAGATCCAGGCTTTTCTACCAATCGACTCAGTTTACTCGATCGCGGCTTTGTCTATGCGATCGCCCATATTCGCGGTGGTTCGGAGCTGGGGCGACACTGGTATGAGTCGGGTAAGTTCTTGCAAAAAAAGAACACCTTTCTGGACTTTGTGGCTTGTGCCGAACATCTGATTGCCGAAAAGTATACCAGCGCGGGTAATATTGCGATCGCGGGCGGTAGCTAGTCGGTGCGACGATTAATCTCACACCCGAACTATTCAAGGCGGCGATCGCTCAAGTACCATTTGTAGATGTGCTGAATACGATGCTGGATGCAGATTTGCCTCTTACGCAGTTGGAGTACGATGAGTGGGGGAATCCCGCCGATGAGGAGTTTTATCGCTATATCCGTTCCTATTCGCCTTACGATAATGTCGAGGCTAAGGCTTACCCACACTTATTGATTACGGCGGGATTGAACGATCCGCGCGTGACTTATTGGGAACCTGCTAAATGGACGGCAAAATTGCGAGATCTCAAAACCGATGATAATTTACTCTTGCTCAAAACCAATCTAGATTCTGGACATGGCGGCGCATCGGGACGTTATGAATATCTCAAAGATATCGCTTTGGAATATACGTTTTTGCTGACTGTTTTCGAGAAAGCGAGTAATGTTTAAGGGAGATTTTGCATGATGTCAAAATCGATCGACAAATTCAGCAGTTACACCTCCAATAACCTCCGTTCGGGATAAGGATCTTCATGATGAGTTTGCTCGATCGGTCAGCTATGTACTCAAGAATGGTGAACTTTATCATCGGTTACTATTGTAAGTTTGGTACCTACTTCTTTGTCATTAATCACTTCAACGATCTTACTCGCATCTTCATCGAATAAATAGGGACAAGCTGCTTTCAAATTATCTAAAAACTGTTCTGGAGCGATCGTTTCAAAGTGATTGGCAAATACTTTCTCAAATTCTTTAGGATCTAATGGCATAGCTAAATATCATCCATTGTGAGTATACATAACTCTTCAATTAAGCTCGAATCCAAAATCGAAATCTGGATATGTGTAAGATCGTAAATTGCCGAGTTTGGAAAAATTCTGTCACCTTCTACAAATGCCGATCTAATTGAGGTAATCCGATAGTCGGAAGAACTATTAAATGTTTTCACCACATACATTGAAGAATGAGCAGTCTAGTCGATGAGCCTTGGATCGAGCGGGGTTCTGCTGTGGAATGGTTAGATTTTGCTGTGTATAACTGGTTATAAATCCATCATACATCGTCTTCAAAAGTGGGTAATATCCAATGTCCTTCACTAACTTTTATCCAATATCGGCGAGGCAGGTCGATTCCAGAGAATTTTACCGTTAAATCTGGTCGATCTATTTCTTGTAACGGCGACATATCTGTTAGTTGATTGTAACTAAGGTCAAGCTTCTGGAGACTGCTGAATTGACCGATGGATTTCGGTAAGATGGTTAATTGGTTGCCACTAAGGTCAAGCTTCTGGAGATTGCTCAATTGACAGATGGAATCCGGTAAATTATTTAATTGATTATATCCAAGATCGAGTTCTTGGAGACTGCTCAATTGACCGATAGATTCTGGTAGGCTAGTTAACTGGTTCCAACTAATATCAAGCTTCGAGAGATTTGCAAGTTGAACGATCGATCTCGGTAAAGATCCAACTTTTGGAGATCGGCAAGTTCGCCATCCCAATTTACACCTAGTTCTGTCAACCATTGAACTATTTCGATTTCCGATCCGTCTCGCTCGTTTTGCATAAACTCTAAAATTCTCTTAGTAAAAACTGGAAATTTCAAAGGTTCGATCGAGATAATGAGATTGCAGTTCGCGGTTAGTTAGCTTACTGAGCAGAGAAATTGTGAGCGCGGGATAGGTATTCATGTGACATTTAGGGATTCTCCATGAGTAACGACAATTTCAATATAACGCCCGATCGAGATCGCGCCAATTCAGCACGATTAGAATGGAGAATATCTTAAATCGAGCCTCAAGCCTCAAAGCTTTGAAAACCTAAATTACAATTATGATTAGGAACCTTGCCGCCAATATCTAAGCTTATGGTTACTCAATTACCGACACCTAACCAAATCGATTATCCAGACAGCGATGGGAAGCCAATGTCCGACAATACCAAACAGTTTCGCTGGATTACGATCGTCAAATATAACCTAGATTGGTTGTTTGCCAATGATGAGAATGTCTTCATCGCTGGAGATTTGCTCTGGTATCCAGTCGAAGGCAATCCCAAACGACGTGCGGCTCCAGATGTAATGGTCGCATTTGGTAGACCCAAAGGAGATCGCGGATCGTACAAGCAATGGCAAGAAAATAATATTGCACCGCAAGTAGTATTCGAGATCCTGTCACCTGGGAATACCGCTAATGAAATGGCATCGAAGTTAGCCTTTTACGATCGGCATGATGTCGAAGAATACTATATTTACGATCCTGATGTTAATGCTCTGTCTGGCTGGGAGCGATTGGATGGTTATCTCACTGAAATTCCAGTGATGCAGGATTGGATTAGCCCGCGCTTGGGAATTAAATTCGATCTCAATACACAGCCCGAATTGCAAATCTACCGACCTGACGGGGAGGTATTTTTAAGCTTCGAGCAGGTTTCTCAAAGGTTAGAAACAACTACTCGCGAGTTGGAAAATATCTCCCAAACCCTCTCGACAACCGAGCGGGAGTTAGCTGCCCAAAACGAGCGTAACCAGTTACTCGCGGCAAAGCTGCGAGAATTGGGTATCGATCCAGATACGATTTAGCCAGAAAAAATGAGGTGAAAACACGATCGTGTTTTCACCTCATTTGTCATACTTGTGAAAGTCGCGTCGATCTAGTCGATGGTTCTTTTGCCAGTAAACTTGAGCTTCGCTGGCTCGGGATTGCTACCAATGTTTCGATCGACACTATTTTGCGCTTCCCGCCCGGGATTGACTTTTTCAGGGAATACACCATCATTGGGATGGAGTAAAGTGGTGTCACCTTTAGGCAGGATGCGATAAACTTTGTAATTGGTGATTTTGAACTTCCGTAATTGACCGCCAAGCGCCAAACATTGTTCTTTGCGTGCCATGTACAAGAGGTTGTCTCCCGATACCATTGTCGCGGCTCCGCCTGTAGGCATTTCAAATACTTGTTCCTTGGGACTGTTCCAAGTAATTGCGTATTTTTCTTCTACATCGGCTTTGCTGAGTAAACCACCAGTGCTACCGCCAAAAAGCGGTGTTTTGCCCGTTAGTTTGATTGCCATAAAACTACTCGTTATAGGGTTTTTGTCATGGTACCACTCAGCTCGATCGCGATCGCTATCTCGTCAAGAACTGTAACAGTCGATCGCGGTGGCAAGCGCATCGTTGACGATCGGATCGGTTTTCAACCACAGACCCGATGATGGCGATCGCATACAATTAATTTATCAATCGTCGATCGATCGTCATGAGTGAGAATTCTACTGCTATTTCCTTGTCGGTCGCCCCCGCTCGGGTGGTACGGGGCACAAACGCGCTTGCAGACGCGATCGAGTTCATTATCCGTCTGGGTCAACGTCCGCTGATAATTGGTGGCGCTCGGAGCTTGGCACTGGGTCAATTACAGGTATTGTGGGAGCGTCCAGAATTAGCGATCGAGGTTGCCAGATATACGCCTGACTGTTGTGAAAGTAGTCTCGATCGACTGATGCTCGCCGTCAGCGCTCATCAAGCCGATGTCATCATCGGGATTGGCGGCGGTAAATGCTTGGATACTGCTAAATTAATCGCTCATCGGACAAATTTGCCAGTCGTCACGATCCCGACATCTGGAGCTACCTGTGCGGCTTGGACGGCGTTATCAAATATTTATTCGGAATCCGGGGCATTTTTGGCAGATGTGAGCCTCGCCAAGTGTCCGGATTTGCTGGTGCTAGATTATGGGATTGTGGCGACAGCAGCGCCACGGATGCTAGTCGCTGGAATTGGGGATGCGATTGCCAAATGGTATGAGGCTTCTGTGAGTAGCGGTCATTCTACCCAAACCTTACTAATTGCTGCCGTTCAACAGGCGCGCGTCCTCCGCGATCTCTTATTCCAAAAGTCAGCCGCCGCGCTAGCAGATCCGGACGGTGCGGACTGGCGCGAAGTCGTCGATGCTACCGTCCTCCTGGCGGGGGTAATTGGCGGGCTGGGTGGTGCCCAGTGTCGCACTGTAGCCGCCCATGCCGTCCATAATGGTCTGACTCACCTGCCGGGCAGTCATCATGCCTTACACGGCGAAAAAGTGGCCTATGGGATCTTAGTCCAGTTACGCCTCCAGGAGATGCTGCAAGGCGATCGATTAGCCGCTACCGCCAGACAGCAGTTACTCAGTTTTTATGAGTCGATCGGGTTGCCCAGAACTTTAGCCGATCTGGGTTTGAGTGATGTGACGATCGCGCAGTTGCAATACGCTGCGACGCTCGCTTGCCAGCCTGATTCCGATCTTCACCGCTTACCGTTTACAGTCACACCAGAGCAATTAGTCGCAGCGATGGTATCGACAACCATCGTCGAAGTCGAACATCGCTGGGCTGGAGTCGCCGCAGCTACCGAAAATGTCTCCTGAGCGGGTTGGGTAATCCTGACAGGCGCGATCGAGCCTAAAATTAAATTTAGCTAAAAATTTGATAAACTGTAGGGTGTGCGCCTTCAATATGTAAATTCTATGAAGCTCATTCAGACAGCTACTATCTTCATCGCTTTGACTAGTGTTGTCGCGTTTAGTCGGGCAGAGCGGGTATTTGGCTATGCGATCGCGCCACAGATTGGCCGACCTCTGGTGAATATCGTTCAGTCTACTAATCTACTTGAGGAAGGTCTGAAGAAACAGGAGCGAGAAGACTATGTGGGCGCGATCGCCGATTACACGGAATTTCTCAAAACCAATCCCAACCACCTAGCTGCATATAGCAATCGCGGGTTTGCCAAGGCGATGCTCGATCGGCTACCAGAGGCACTGAAAGATTTCGATCGGGCGATCTCCCTAGCGCCTAATAATGCCGATGCCTACAATGCACGCGGTAACGTTCATGCGATGGCTGGCAACTTGAGCGCGTCGGTTCGCGATTTCAATCAATCGATTCGCTGCGATCGAGATTTCGCTGATGCCTATTATAATCGGGCGATTAGCAGACATGGTTTGGGCGATCGGCGGGGTGCCCGAGCCGATTTGACTAAAGCCGCGCGCTTATTTCAGCAGCAGCAAGATGTCGGCGGCTACGAGCAGGCGACAGAATGGATAAATAAGCTACGTTGAATTAATTAATAATTAATAATTGGGTTTTTAGGATGGGAATTTAGCGGATGCAACCACGCGGAGGTTCCCTCCGCATGTGTTGCACCAAGCAGCAGATGCGCTCGTCACGGAGGTTCCCTCCAGATTGAGCGCACCACGTAGCGGATGGAACCCTTGCTGAGGTTCCCTATTCCCTATTCCCTGACTTCTGCGAAAAGTCTACTGGCGATCTTTAACCTTCATTACTACCATTGTCATATCATCACCATTGGCTTTATTGACGCCCGTGAAGGAGGCAATCGTCTCGACGATAAAGTCTAGAGTCGCTTGGGAGGTCAAGCCTTGTTTACAGGCGGTATGGAAGGTATAGATGAGATTTTCTTCATTGAACCTCTCCCCAACTTGATTGGCAGCATCGGTGAAGCCGTCTGGGTAGT
>NZ_JANLWO010000506.1:0-8104 GCF_031364565.1 Chamaesiphon sp. OTE_20_metabat_361 | reverse complement strand
TATGTAAGTACAGTGGTTGCTGATACCGGAGCATCACTGCAAGCCGTCAACAAGCCAATACAGATGGCTAGCAGAGCGGCGACTAATCCGCGAAATTTCATGATGAACCTCAATCTTCGATATATTTTATGTTATGGCAGTTTTTGTCTATCTTTGTCTATGAGTATACCCAGCAGCGAAATTAATCTTCAAGATTGTGTTCGATCTTCACTAGAGACACAGTAAGATAATTGTCTTGTCGATCGGTATTTTACAACGCTCGTGCCGCCTAGATACCATTTGACGGCAAATGATTTGAGAATATTTGTGTTTAGATTTATTTGTAAATCGACAGTATATTAATTTTTATTAAATTTATTTGACAAACTAAGCTAAATGAACCCAGAGATAGACGTTAATTCACCCCCACAGCTACCATCAAACGAACTACCCTCAGCAGTACCTGCGGTACCAAAACAGCTTGGCTTCGTCGATGAGATCCACGAAATTGCCGAGCGAGATCGTCACGATCCACTAGCACTGTTGAGGTTGCTCCGCACTTTAGAACAGTTACACCGCGAAATTCAGCAAGGCTATTTTCAATCAGCGCTGCCCAATAGCCGTCAGGCTTTGTATGCTTTGTTGCGAGATATCGAAGAGAATGGCGGCTGGCCATATATTCAACGGTGGAAACTCCAAGAACTATTTGCCAATTTATCAGAGCAAGAAAAGTAAGTATATTGCGAGCGTTTTTGGCGATCGAATTCGCTCGATCTAAGTCGGGTAAAGCCATCTCTAAAACATCAACGTCGAGATGTTTGATGTAATGAATGTACGCACTACTGAAGGCTTTGAGATATTTAAAGGTGTGAGATTAGGTAATTCGGCTGGACTTTTTGGTAGAGATACCAACCAACTTGTTGAAACTGATAGAATCTCGATCGTAAACATTTTAGTCTTGGCTGCATTGCCGTTCGGAATGTTCGCGCACGAAGCGATCGCCGAGCGCCGCCAACGATTTAGCAGTTTTAAGTAAAAGAATTATAGCGTTACTTCCAGATCGACATGACATTGAAATACGAACATATGCATGACAATCTAAACGACCAGCCGGAGATTCCGGTAGATTCTCATCCCGACCTCCAACAGCATCCCCAAGATGCGCGTGAATATTACAATCGAGGTCGGCTGCGGGATCTAGGAGGAGATCGAGAAGGGGCGCTAGCTGACTATAACTGTGCGATCCAAATCGATCCTAGTTATGCTAAAGCATATGTCAATCGGGGTCTATTACGCGCTCGATTGGGAGATAAACAAGGAGCTTTGTCGGATTACAATCGGGCGATCGAATTGGACGATCGCAGCAGTACTAATTACTATAATCGGGGCAATGTTCGCTATCGTCTCGAAGATCTGCATGGTGCCTTGGTCGATTACGATCGAGCGATCGAATTAGATCGCCATCGTGCCAAAATTTATTATAACCGTGGTTTAACTAGAGTTTATTTAGGCGACCGACACGGTGGCATTACGGATCTCCAAGCAGCAGCCGAGTTATTTCGCCAGCAAGATCGGGATTGGGACTATCAGCGCACTTTAGAAAAAATTCAGGAAATTTAGGCGGCGGTGGAGATCTGGTCTAATACCAAATCCGGTTTGCAAACACTTCTTTTACTAGCACAAGCCCTTCGCCCTCACCCCGCCCTCGCCTCCGGCTCCGGATCCCCTCTGTCTTGTCTTGACGCGCTCGACCTGGAGGGAACCTCCAGAACGCGCGTCGCTGATTCGCTTAACCGTCGGGAACCCCGACGAGCGCGAATCGCTCCCAAGCTTGGGAGTGGGGCTGGGGGTGAGGGCAAGGGGTTTCGATCGCAAAAGAAGAGTTTGTTAATCGTATCTGATACATGCCTGCCCTATTTGGATCGAGCCGTTCAATTAGGAGCGCGATAGTTCTTCGATGGTGGTTTCTTGGCTACTTACCCAGGCGATAGTAGCGACACCGCGCTCGATGGCAATTTGGCGAACTCGATCGCGATTTTCATTGTCAAGGTACATCTCAACTCGCACGGATGCGGCTGTCGCTCTCAATTTGTCCGCATACATCAGCGCCGCAGCAGTTGCATCAGAAGTCGTCGCCACTACTAACCAGTCGGGTTTGGTAGTTGTACGCGGCATCAAGGGGTGAGTTTGCAGCACTTGTTGCAAATCTTCAATATTCAGGGCAAAGCCGATCCCAGGGAAATTTTGCCCCTGTGGGTGATAGAGCGCCAGTAATTTGTCGTAGCGTCCACCTTTACCGAGAATATGAGCGCGATCTTCAGTAACGCTGACTGCCTCAAAGACGATGCCAGTATAGTAATCAAAGGTTTGGATCAGACTTAAGTCCAAGATCAGCGGCAATGGTGTTGGACTGGTGGTAGTCAGTAAATCGATTAAAGTTTGGAGATGGGCGATGGTTGCTTGGCTCTGGGGATCGAGTTCGAGCTGAGTCAATCGTGCCAATACTCCAGCCGGATTGCCCCGGAGATCTAGCAGCCAGAGTGCTAGTTGCTGCTGTTGCGGCGTCAGCGGCAATCGTTCGAGGGTAACTCGATCGAGATGTGCCAAGCAATGCCGAATTTGGGTCTGAAATTCGATTGGGAATTGGGCGATGAGGGCGCGGCTCAAACCTGCTTCGCCGAGGATGATTTGCCAATTAGGAACGCCCAAGGATCTCAAACAATCCACCATCAAGAGAATCGCTTCGACATCAGCCAGCATCCCGCCGCTGCCTAGTAATTCAATTCCCGATTGATAAAATTCTTGTTGACGACCGTGATGTTCGAGATCGGCACGGCGAAAGACGTTAGCGTTGTAATACAGCCGCTGTGGATATAGATCCCCCATTCGCGCTACCGCTGCACGGGCGATCGAAGCAGTCAACTCTGGGCGCAAGCCTAGCGTACCACCTTTGGCGCTCGGAATTTGAATGACAGTTTCGCGACCGACCGCTCCGCCAGCAATCAGCGTTTCCAGTCGCTCCAAGGTCGAAGTCACGATCCGATGGTAGCCCCAGCGGTGAAATACATCCTGAATGCCGCTTTCCACCCACTGCTGCTGAGCGACATCTAACGGTAATAAATCCCTAGCACCGGGCGCATAAAAATTAATGGACGCGCTGCGGTTGGTTGCAAGCTGCGCCGAGGTGCGCTCCGTACCAGCAGCATCGCCGCCAACAAATTGAGGATGGGCATTATTATCGCCTGGTGTGGGCAAGAAAACAGCAGGATTGCGATCTGTCATGTGTTTGGAGGTGGCAACTTCCTAATTTTAATCGATCGCGTGCAGTGGCTCATCACACGTTTGGGATTAAAGATCCGCTCGGGCTATTTCTTGCCGCCAAATAAGCCACTAAACATTCCTTCACTGGCTTTTTTGGGAGCATTTTTACCATTAGTACCGTTGCTCGGATTGGACGCCCGCTCGAATTCCTGCTTAGCTTGCAGCACTTGGGGATCTTTAGGTGCTAGTTGCAGGGCTTTATTAATCGAAATTTTTGCCATAGTTAATTGGTGCTGATTGAGATAAACCAGTCCCAACAAGGTGTGCGCTCGGGCGTTATTTGGCTCGGCACTAATGACTTCTTTGATTTCGGGTACTGCTTTGACCCAATTTTTCTTGCTCGTATAATCTTCGGCGCGTCGCAATGCGCCTTCGACTGGAGATGGTTTATTTGACTCGGCGGATGAGTTTTCTTTAGCCGCACTTGCAGTAGGATTATTCGCAGCTACTGGAGGTGTAGACCTGACTGATTGCAACTGTTTGCGTAACAGATACACCATATTCAATTCGCTAATTTGATTGATAATCGGCGCGCTATTGTTGGGATCTGAATACTGCTCGGTTGCTAGTTGCGTCAAGAGCCGATCGTAAACATACTCGAAATCATTACCGCTTTGGTAAAGTTGCTGGCATAACGGATCGGCGATCTGAATTTGACTGCTCTGTTCGACCAATCTTTTACCCAACAGGTCGAGCATGATAATCTGCTCTTGAAGCTGCGACTGTCGCGACAATTGCCCGTAAGCATGAGTAATCAGTCGCGAAAACAATCTTATAGCAAGCTGTTTATCTGCTTCTGTTTTCCAGCGCGCACTATCGGGATGCAATAACCTGGCTACAGCTTGGTAGCGTTCTCTGATATTTATTTCTTCAGCATTCACGCCCACACCCAGAATAGCGTGTCGATCGGTGAATTCAAATTGAAATAGTCCTCGATCTAATTGAAAACTCATAGACATGCGATCCGCAGCAACAGGTATCTCGTGGGTTGGATTGAGTACGCCCAGATCTGAGTGGTATCGCTTGCGGTCGGGTCGCAAGCTTTAGGCTTCGGATTCTGCTGCTACCTGTATCCAGGCGCAGACTTTTTCGGGGTACACCCTTTATATATTCCCTATTTCGATCGCAATATTCACGTTTGCCTAAAATTTGTTGGTAATTAGGTTTTAGCCCCACCTGACACAAATAGTGCAAAAGCCAGCAGAGGGTACAAAAGGGTCGAAAATCATGATTGCGCTTTACTACATTTGTAATCCTTAAGTGCCGATCGCTCAATTAAAGATCTGTTCTCTCGGCTTGAAATGCCGCTATGAGCTAGTAGTAAGATGTTGGGGCAGCATAAAATCATACTTGCAAACATTCACATCTCGCACACAGGTTATTTGATACTTAACTAGCGCGATTCGATCGAGAATCGCAAATGATATAATTAGTCGATCGAGACACAACGCCCACGAGCAATTGGAGATAAAATGACGATCGCGAGTAGAACATCCCCAATTGAAGTTGCGATCGGGAAAGGAGATGTCCGCACGATCCAGCGCGGAAAAACCTGGGCACAATTCGAGCATCTGCAACAAGGTTTCAATGATACTCGTGGGGTAAAGTTATTTTATTACAGTGGGACGATTGAAATTCTGATGCCGGGAGCTGCACATGAATTATTCAAAAAGATTATTGCGATTTTGATTGAGGTATTTTTATTAGATCGCAAAATTGAGTTTGAACCTACCGGATCGATGACTCAAAAGCGGGAAGGTGCAGCGGCGGCTGAGGCGGATGAATCCTATGAAATTCAAGGAGCCAAGCTGTGTGTTGAAGTCAACTTCACCAGTGGCGATGAATCTAAATTACAGTGCTATCGGGAGTTAGGAATTGATGAAGTTTGGTTTTGGGATGATGGTGTCTTAGCCGTTTATAGCCTCCAATCTGATGGATATCAAAAAGTAAACCGCAGTCAAATTTCTGTACTTGCGCCCATCGATCTAGCGATCGTGGCTGAATGTATTCTCATCGGCGAGACTTCCCGGATTGAAGCTGTCGAGAGATTCCGTCAGGCACATCCTAATTAAATAGCAATATCTCGATCGAGTACCCAGGATTCGACGAGCAAAGATTCCTCCTAGCATCGATCCTAGTAATATAAGTCAGGGTTTGAGCCAAGACCAAGGTTCGATCTGTGCGACATGCAGTAGTGTTTGACTCAACTCCTCATGTAAGCGATCGTTAGTTGCCAAAATTCGACCCGATCGAATGTCAAAAGGCGTGCGATCGTAGGCAGTAACAATTCCACCAGCCGCCTCTACAATCGCCACCCCAGCCGCCAAATCCCATGGCGATAGTCCCCGCTCCCAATAGCCATCTAGCCTGCCACAGGCGACGTAAGCGAGGTCTATGGATGCGGCTCCCGCCCGTCGGACACCTTGGGTAACGTGGGTGAGATAGCAAAATTCTTGATAATTATTATCCGCAGTTTCGCGGCGATCGTACGCAAATCCAGTGACAAGCAGACTTTGAGCTAATTTAGCCACACTCGAAACGTGAATCGGTTTGTCGTTACAAGTGGCACCCAGTCCGAGCGCACCGCTAAATAGTTCGCGGTGGAACGGATCGTAGATTGCCCCGACTGTCGGCACCCCATCGATTAACAACCCGATCGAGGCGGCGGAAAACGGGTACTGGTGAGCATAATTTGTCGTCCCATCTAGGGGATCGATCGCCCAGAGGTACTTCGCATCGGTCGCCCCATATTGTCCCGATTCCTCAGCCAAGATCGAATGCTCCGGGAAATGCTGGCGCAAGACTTCTAAAATTACGGCTTCGGCTTGTTTGTCTGCTTCGGTAACTAGATCGCCCGGACGCCCCTTTTCGACGATCGACTCTAATTTACCCCAACAAGCTTGCAAGACTTCCCCGGCGGCTAAAGCGGCGATATTTGCTACTTCTAAATAATTTGCCCGTTGTGCTAGTGTATCGGCAGCGGTAGTGGAATGCGGTGAGTTCATTAGCTCGATCGAGTAAATGCGTGCGATCGTTATCGTACAATAACACCGTCCCATTTGCGCGATCGTAGATCGCACTAAAAATCTCCCGATTCTCTTGCACAGAGGCTCCGCCAACGGGTGCGAGAGATAGAGCGAGAATTAACTTATTATCGGTATTTAGTTAGTACTACTATTTGCTGATGCGCTGCAAACTAGCTCATACTGTCTTTTTGTTTCGATATAAAACTGTCGATGTGGCTGTAGCTGCTGGTGATAGAGTCCGATACATTGTTGGATTACCAAGTTAAGGTCTTGATTTGTATGGTTTTGAACCTCTTCTAATTGCTGAGCCGTTTGAGCATCTAACTGAATGATAAGCTGCATGATAAATCCTTTTTTATATTTTTAGGTGTGAATTGATTTTATCCGACCATCTCGTTATTTCTATCAGCCGATCGAGAGATATTTTTAAGCGATCGATTGTCAATAATTATTCTACCTATAAGATTAAAAAGTGCGGTTGAAACATACAAATAATTACAATTAAATCGCAAGTATTTATCGTTAATGCGATCGATTTAGACATACTCAATCCAAAATTATTCAATAGACTTCCTCTAAACGTCAAAATCTACTCTTTGTCAGTACTATTTTTTGCAGAAATTTCCCCGATCTGCTATTCGCTGACTGGCGCAGGAATCGGCAAAGATAGTCACAACTTAACAATCAATCGCCAGATGACAGGTTTTTCGGTAAAATGCTAGAGCAAGCAATCATTCACCCACTAACCTGATGGTCATGAACCCAGCAGCAACACAGGAAACAAACGATCTGTCAAATGAACCCAGCGAGAAAATGCTGGAAGCCATGAGACATTTTTCCGAAACTTATGCCAAAAACACCGATACCTACTTCTGTGTCGATCTCTCCGTAACCGCTGTCGTGATTAAGGGACTGGCAAAAAATAAGGAAGAGCTGGGTTCGCCCCTATGTCCGTGCAGACACTATGAAGATAAAGAAGCTGAAGTCAAAGCAGCTTTTTGGAACTGTCCCTGCGTCCCCATGCGCGAGCGCAAAGAATGCCACTGCATGTTATTCCTAACTCCTGAAAATGACTTTGCTGGAAAAATGCAAGAGATCTCCCTCGACGAAGTTAAAGCAGTATAAATAGTTAACTATCGATCTAGTCGATTTGGGTAAGGGTCGTTAATTCGATTAGTTCGATCGAACTAGACGATCGAGAGTTGCGACCGTTGCTGTATCGTTCGCGTAGCGTTACCTTCGGTAAATCGGCAATCTCCTGGTAATTTGCCATGACAATCCCAGGACATGCCAATGGTAAAATAAATTTAGGTGGCAAACTAGCCGCCAATTCTTAATTATCTCGTGCTGCTCACTCATGTCCGTCGATGAATTTACCAGTCTGCATTCAGCTATTCCGATCGATCGGATAAAGTACGACGAGCGGGGTTTAGTTCCCGCGATCGTCCAAGATTATTTGGATGGTACCGTGCTGATGATGGCATGGATGAACAGCGAATCTTTAGCCAAAACGATCGCGACTGGTGAAACCTGGTTCTGGAGCCGTTCGCGGCAGGAGTTTTGGCATAAAGGCGCAACTAGCGGACACATTCAACACGTCAAATCGTTGCGCTACGACTGCGACAGCGATGCCCTCCTAGTGACAGTCGAACAAGTGGGCGATATTGCCTGTCATACAGGCGAACGGAGCTGTTTTCACCAAGTTGCCACCGATACCAAAATCGCACCGCCCGCCGATACTTTATCAGATTTATATCAGACGATCTGCGATCGTCGCG
>NZ_JANLWO010000468.1:0-2002 GCF_031364565.1 Chamaesiphon sp. OTE_20_metabat_361 | reverse complement strand
GTAGTCAGTCGATGAATTTGGGGATTGGCGGGAATGCGAAACTGCTGCAACATGTATGCGTGTGGCGTCTTATCGACAATCTCTTGAGCGCGGCGAATGCAGCCACTCATCCCCTCGCTCCCTGGCGTGAGTTCCAATTGGGCACCATAAGCCTTGAGCAACGCGCGGCGTTCAAGACTCATGGTTTCGGGCATGGCAATAATCAATTTATAACCCTTCGCGGCTGCGACCATTGCCAGCGCGATGCCAGTATTGCCCGATGTGGGTTCGACCAAAATTGTTTTGTGCGGGGTAATCAAGCCTTCTTTTTCAGCAGCTTCGATCATATTGACGCCAATCCGATCCTTGACAGATGACGCTGGATTCATCCCTTCTAGCTTGACGACGATTGTGGCGACACAGCCTTCAGCTTTGGGAATACGGTTGAGGCGAACTAGGGGCGTGCGACCGACTAATTCAGTAATATCGTTAGCAATTTTCATATCGATAAAAGCGGCAAATCTAAAGGGAGGGGAGAATCGCGGACTAGAGCTACTCTGGCTGGTAGTCTACGGCGTAAATCTAGTAGAAGAGATGGGATCTGGGAGCTGGGAGCCAAAAGTGCGGGAACAGGGGTTTCCCAACTGGGGCGCGAGCTTTTGGGGGGAAGCTTCCCAAGCGAGCTTTTGGGGGGAAGCTTCCCCCCAAAACGTCGCGCCCGAAAACGTCGCTTCGGGAGACAAAGGCCAGACAAGTAGATCGCCTTTTCAAGACAGATCAGAGGATCTCAATAGTGACTTAATTTGTGCCGATCGGTACTGGTGCTAAGTTTCCATCATAACTGGAGTATGGCTCTCTAAAATTCTAACAACCTCTGTCGATCGGCGAAACGATCGAGCCGAGAATTGTTAGCGAATGACTACCTAATTCCAATCTGTCACCCATGATAATGAATGCGGATATTTGGGGAATAATAGAGATCGAGAGCGTCAATCTAAATTGTGTCGGCGAGCAATCGTCCAGCAGGTTAGGTCGGACTAGCGATCGTGGCTAAAAAACTCACGTTTTGAATCCAAGCTACAATTATTACTAGGCATTGAAAATCTCACATGTTGCTGACACTATGAGCGTGCGAATCCATAAAATTCTAGAGCTAGGGTTGAATAGTATGGTGGGAATTGAAGGGCGAGCAACCGCCTAAGCGAGGAAATAAAGTCTTAATCGGGAGTCGGGGATGCTGGATGCGATCGTACACAATCTAGAACAGAGCAATCACATTGCCAGAATTAAAAAGCTGGTCTTCTGTGCTTGTACCAATAATTGGAGCAATGAAGCTCAACAACTGAGTACGGCAAAGTTTAAAAGTTACATTCAACAGTTGCACGAGCGTTATGCTTCAACGGTGGAGCTAAAGTATTTGCTCTATCGGATCGTAATTAGATTAAATCATAGTACAAATTACTATACAGTTGCTAATTTCTTGTGTCAGGAGATGGAGCCACTGTATGCTTTCGAGTCTAGCGCGCCTAGCGATCGCACTGGGCAAGAAGATAGTTCGACCAGCCGCACGAATGCCGCTGCTTGGGGTAAAGAAGCGATTTTTACCGTCGAAGAGATTCAGGCAGGGACGATGTTACAAGTCGAAATGTCAGTACTCGCCGCCAATCGCCAGCTTCTGACACATGTGGTGGTAACTTTGCCCGATCTCGATCGAATGATGAGCCAGTATCAAGAATGGCAATCCCGCTATCGGCGACTCGATCCCCAAAATCATCGCCTGATGAGTAATAAAGCAGTTAGTTTAGTCCCAGAGCGGATTAATGACTGCCTGGACGCTGGTGCCATGCTTCAGGCCAATTTACATCAATGGTATAGTTCTCCAGGCTTCCAGACCATCCGCGAACGCTTAGCGACGACGATCGATCCTGATGTCGAGATCGAAACGATCGTCCGCAGCCGCTCCAAGTCACTGTTAAAACTGCCTTGGAATTCTATTTGGCAACCGATCCTCGATCGTTACCCC
>NZ_JANLWO010000669.1:0-2512 GCF_031364565.1 Chamaesiphon sp. OTE_20_metabat_361 | reverse complement strand
CTTCGGGCTGACGGCGGCGACGCGGCGTGGGGGTTTCTTCGGTGGATTCAGCTTGACGGCGACGGCGGGGGGTGGGTGTTTCTTCTGTGGATTCGACCTGACGGCGACGGCGGGGGGTGGGCGTTTCTTCGGTAGATTCGGATCGATCGCGCTGAATTTGGGGAGTCGGTTCGACCTGCACTCGATTGCGGCGGCGTCTGCGGGCTGGACGTGGCGATTCGCTGGGTGTGGGGGTGACACTGGGGGCGGGCGAGTCGATCCCGCTAGGCAGATTATTAGGTGCTGAATTTGGATTGGGGTTAGTCGGAGTGGGGGCGATCCCATTGCCTTCGATCGGTACTGGGGTACCTGATGGTAGGCTGGAGTCGGGGCTGGGTGAAGGATTAACGCTCGGTATCGGTATCGGTGTCGGTGTCGGGGAGATGGCGACTTGAGTGACGCTCAATTTATAGGGAAATATGCTGCCTTTGATGCCTTTAATCGGACGTAGCTCGATCGTATAATCGCCAGATGCCGGGATTTGACCGCGCCAACCCACGACGCGATCGGCTCGATCGTCGATCGGGGTACCTGTGGGCGAGAGAATCGTCATCAGGACTTGAGTCGGGGGGGTAGTGGCATTGGGGAGGGAGATCGGGGGGTTGGTAGCGGCGTTATTTTTTGACTGGCTGGGACTGGGTTTGAGGGGATCGATCGGACTTGAGAGCGAGTTAGCCGGATCGGTGGGTGGTGTTGTTTGAGTGGGGTCTGTCGGCGACGCCAAGGCGGGGATGAGCTGAATGTCGAGATTTTGTCCGGCTAGAGCTGGAATCCGATATTTGATGGGAGTCGTAGCATCGACAGTACCTTCTTTGACGATCGACAGATTCATTTCTGGTTGAATGACATCGCTGGCGGCGGTAGTCGGGCTAGGACTGCTGCTATCGGTCGGAATAGTCGGATTATTAAAATCGACTTGTTTGGGTGGCGTTGTCGCTACCGGGTCTGTGGGACGACGGAGTAATTGGCTGACGCCAAACCACGAGCCAAGTCCAGCTAGCAGGGCGATCGCGATTCCGGCGGGGATAAATACTTTGGGCTGTTCCCAGATCGATTTGCGATCGACATTGATAATTGCTGCTGGGGATGGTTCGGAATGCGGGATACTCTTACCCCCGACAGCTACTGTTTGCAGGGTTGAGGGGCGTGGGGGCGATGGTGCCGCGATTGACTGCGGCTCGATCGCACTTGAGAGAGCTTGGCTGACTTCCAGTGCCGATTGGTAGCGATCTTCTGGCTCAAAACTCAACATCCGACTCAGAATTGCGGCGAATTCATCGCTAATCTGCGTCCATTTGCGCCAATTCCAATCGATCCGATCTCCATCAATCAGTGCGCTGGGATCTTTGCCTGTGAGCATGACGATCGCCGCGATCGCCAGGGCATAGAGATCGGTACTCGGCGAAATTCGACCGCTGTGAACTTGCTCCGCAGGTGCGTAGCCCGGTTGCCCGATCGCCAGCCGATTTCCGGGCGACTGGATCTGGTTGATAAAGTCCGTCAGGACACCAAAGTTCGTAACAACTGGTAAGCGATCGCGATCGCGGCAAATGATGTTTGTTGGGGACAGATTGCGATGGATCGTCCCTTTGCTATGAGCGTAGCCGATCGGCGGTAAGACTTGGGTGAGAAATTGGTGGACTTCGGCTGCGGTAAACTCGCTACCGACATTGCGACGTTCTGCGAGCAGTTGGGCGTAAGTTTTGCCAGCCACATAGTCTCGGACGATTAACAGCCGATTTTGCTCTTCGAGCGTCGTCCAAAACCTCGGAATCTGGGAATGCTGGAGCTGATACAGGGGCGTAACTTCCCGCTTGAAAAACTCTTTAGCAGCAGCGACAGCAGTTGGCGATTGGGCGGTAGGGATCGCCTCTACTAACGCGCAGTAGGCATCAGCACGACCGCTATCGGTTGCCAGATACGTCCGCCCCAATGTGTCATCTTCAAGTAAATTGAGAATGCGGTAACGTTGCTGCAAAAGAGTATCTGGGGCAATTGGTAGCATACGGTGTGCTCGCTCAAAATTACGGCGATCGAAACGATGATTTCACCCCTTCGGGTTAGATGTCTAAGATGGTTGCCGCAATCGGTTAGTTCCTGCGGACTGGATCTCTTATCTATGTATCCTACTATCTTTGTGGACGATGAGATCGATTGTCCCGCGCGATCGAGATTTAGGCGGCGTTATTCTGACGATTGTCAGCCTATATATTCATTACTTAGGGCGATGAATAATATTCGCATTTGGCAGTCGTCGCCGTTGAATAACTCGATCGATTCCTGACAAGTTGAGATAGGGATTTAGGAGTTGAAGTGCCTGGGCTGGAAGTGGCGAGTTACTAATATATTCAGTAGTGAGATTGTCGCGCTCGATCGTCACTTTCCAGGGAATATAATTAGTCGCTTGCGATTGCGAACTAAAGGTCACTTGTTGCCGATCCATTTGCAGTTTAATTTTAATCGACGGATAATC
>NZ_JANLWO010000419.1:0-5350 GCF_031364565.1 Chamaesiphon sp. OTE_20_metabat_361 | reverse complement strand
GACAAATTTAGTCCGCGTAGGCGGACTTTGCATCACGAGGAGTGGTTTCAACCACTTTGGATCTAGGTATCAAGTTGGGATAACGTATGATAAATTCCCCAAATCGCCATCGCTCTGAGATAGTGACTAGCGCGAAAAGTGCCAGCGGAAGTAATTGCTTCGGGTGTTCTAAATTGCAGCCCGTTAGTATATACTTGCTCCACAATTGTCTCGGTTAATTTCAACGCTTCATCCCGCATTCCCATTTGGACTAAAAAGGCAGCTATTCCGAAGTTAATTCCCGTCCATACTTCGAGAGGATGGGTATCTTTGGGATTCGATGGTGAGCCGTCGATTTTGACCCCGTTGGCGGCTCCAAATTTACCGCCTTGGAAATTGAGGAAACAGGATTGATAGACGTTTTCTAGAGCAGTTTTGGCGCAATCTAGGGGCACGATATCATCCAGTTCTAGGAGCTTGGCGTAGAATTGACCGCACAATTGATCTGCCATCACTACTTCGGAGCCGCTTTCGGTATCGATGCGGTAAAAGCTACCATTCCAGAGTTGTTGTTGATAGATGGGTTTGGCTGCATCTAACCAGGATTGATATTGAGGGATAATTTCGGCGGGTTTAGGTAATAGTTCGCCGTGGTATTGTTGGGTGAGAATATTACCGATCGAGACTGCCGCCTCTAGAGCTGCTAACCATAATCCGCCACAATAAGCACTGATTCCTTGCAGTCGCCAATCGTCGAAGGTTTGATCGGGTGCGCCGGAGTTTTCGATCATGCCATCGTTGTCGAGATCGAACTGTTTGAGATAGGCTAAAGTATCGACGATCGCACTCCAACATTCGGCGAGAAATTCAAGATCTTGTTTGCCTGTAAATATATATGCGCGATAAACTTGCAAGACAAAATCACTGCCCAAATCTTTCCAGAGATTGCAATCTTGATAACAGGTATAGTTAGTCTTTTCCCACGGGTGTTCGTTAGGTGCGCCGAGATCGTGGGGGGTGGCGTGGAGAGTTTTTCGGGGTGCCATCATCTCGTCTAGATCGACATTTTGAGGGCGATCTTCGTAGCCGAATGCGGTTTGGACGTAGTAACCGATGAGGCGTTTATTTGTATCTTCAGTATGGATGGCTCTAGCGAAGGCAATTAGAATTGATTTCTCCAATTTCGGCCACAGTAAGAGGACGGAAAAGGAGCCATATAAGCGGACATCTAAACTTTCATACCACCGATAATCTAAGCATTCTAATACACCGAATTGTCCCACCGGGTCGCGATCGTCAGCAGCCGACCATAATGTCCCGCCATCAGTAAGTAAATATAGCTCATTAAACAATGCCATCTTGAACCAATCGGGTAGATCGGATCGATCGAGAATTGGTTGTTGCCAGTTGATTATTTGCTCTTGCCAAGTATCGGAATGTTTGAGAGCAGTCCGCACCATCGCCCAACTATTTTCACCCGATCGACCGAAGAAATCTGTATAGCGGCGATAATAATTTACGCCCTTACCAAATTCAGTAACGGGAAAATCCCAAGCGAGAACAAACGGTATTTTTTTCGTTTGTCCGGGTTTGACTGTGAACCGAATAGTTATCGCTGCGGCAATTCTTTCACCCGATTTTGCCTCACTTTCATCGTCGATATCTGGGAGCGAACCATCGGCGGCAAAACTATCCCAAATCTCACCACCATCCCCGATCGGATTCCAGCGGGAATGATAAAATACTTCAATGCTGGGATTGGCAATACTCGCGATCGACCATTGTCCTTCACCTTCAATCGGTTCGTCAGATTTATGCGCTTTATCTAATAGACACCCAACCCGATAATTATCGACAATCCACTGATTATAATTGCCCTCACTTTCGCCGATGCGGGGTTGATAATCATACACTGGACTACCATCGTCGCGAATCTCAACTTTACTAGACGGACTAGTATTCGCAAACCACCCGACGGTATTTTCCCAGGTAAGCATGATGCTCAGAGTAATCGGTTTATCAGTGGGATTGTGAGCCGTCCATTCAAATACCGCGATCGGATAGGAAGTCTCCTGATAATTATCCGCCCAAATTGGCGAGAACTGTTCGCAGGTTAATTGCGCCTGGAAGACGTTTTCATAGCCATACCAACTGCGGGGATATAAAGCCTGATAAGTACCCGTTCCTTGCCCTGCTGGCGTCGTCTGAGGATACCATTGCCAGCGATCTAGACTCTCATCTTCAGGTGCTTGCGTAGACATGGCATAAGCCTGACTATCGCCATTTTCTAGCTGCTCGAAGACACTAAATTGACACGCCGAAAGGTTTTTAAAAACATGTTCGCCGCCGTCGATGTGCCACAAATTGAACTCCCCACGATGAGATCGTCCGATACATCCCGCGCCGAATCCCCCTAACGGCATCCCATGAAAAGGGCCATCATCGAGATTGCTCTCATAGCGGACGGTATATGGTTTTTCCCAGTCTTGGTGAAACTGACGTTGCCAAGTAGCGGTGGGGATCTGCGGACGGGGTGAGGGTTGGAGCATATACGAGCGGCTAGTTGGAAAGATGCAACTCCCTATTGTAGACTGCTGTGTTAACCTCTAGTCTGCCTTGCTCGATCGAATTTTAAATTTAGGCGCGATCTAATTTATGTTGAGTGTAATTATCGATTCGATTAGTCAATTTAAGATTATAGTCGTGCAGATCGCCCAGACTGGTATCGAGATCGTTGACACGTTCGACGAGATCGGACGAGATCGCGTTATATGTTAATAACTGAATCTGCTGCTTTGTCGCTGCGATCGAGGCGTGGAGAGCAGCTTGCTCTAGTTCTCGTTCTGTTACCTGGGAAATTTGGGCGTCTTTTACCTGAGAAAATTCTAGGATGAGACTCTGAATGTCTTTGCCAATTTCGGCGATCGAACCATTGAGTTTGAGCAGATCGTGTGGATCTTGACGCTCGGCAAAGGCTTTTTCTAGCTCTAAAAATCGCCAGCCAACTTGTTGGATCGAATCCTCAGCTACTCTAGAGTTTGCTTCTAAGGATTGTAGCTTTTGTTTGACTTCGATAATTAATAAATAGATTTCATCGCGATCGAGATCTTCTTGTGATAATCTCACGGGTGAATTATCTAATCGATCGGATCGCTCGCTCTGTTCTAGAGTTGCCATTGAATCGATCGAGGTTGCTAATAATCCGCTTTCTACATTAGTAACGCGCGTAGAATCTTTGCTGTTATGGAATTCCTGCTCGAAATTGGCAAGATTTAAACTAAGCTGTTTGAGTGAATCTTTAGTGAGATCGATTTCGGTCAAAAATGGGGATAGATCGTCACTTCTTTGCTCGATTTCTGTTAGCAATATTCCCAGCCGTTGTAGTTTTGCTCGATCCTCGCTCACACTTGCGGACAAGCGATAGAAGTCAACTGTTGTGGGTGCCGCAGGTAAGGCAACCAGTTGATGCTCTAAGTTTGCCAGCCGCTGCTCGGCGGCGATTAATTGTTTTTGGCGGTTCATCAAACTTACCGATAGGGCAAGCGTTAAAGGTGTCGCGACATAGGCGACTTGCTGAGTAACAACCGCAGCAATACTCCCCAAAACTGACAAGCCGATCGAGGCAGACTCTACACCATTAAGATTATTTTTGATATTCACGAGATCCCGGCACTTTCTATTCTAGCGATCGCAATATGATGTATTACTATTCGCTGGTGGCGATCGCTCATCGGGATGAAAAGTTAAAAATTAATTTCAGATAATGTAATTAAGGCGGGGGAGAATTTACTGGAGACTTGAAAATAGCGGCGAGAGCTTGGGGTAAAGTTTCCGCCATCACGATCCGATTTTCATACGCCACAATTACCCTGATTAGAGTTGGAAGCTGATTTTGAGTGGCTTCGAGATAGAGTGGTTCGACGTATAATAGGGACTGCTCGATCGGCACGATTAGCAGATTTCCCTGTACCACACGCGAACCTTGACGATTCCAAAGCGATATTTGGCTGGAGATTGCCGGATCTTGATTGATTCGCGCTTCGATTTGTTCGGGGCCGAAGATTTGGCGTTGTTTCGGGAAGGTGTAGAGTAGTAATTTGCCATAATTCTCACCGTCAGAACGCGCCGCCAACCAAGCGACTAAATTACTTCGCTGTTGGGGAGTATAGGGCAATAGCAGCGTAAATTCGGGGACGGGGATAGTCGGTAAGCTGGTAATCAAATAATACGGCTCTACCAAGCGTGGCTTGTCACCGTAGACTTCAGTGGGAATTTGCCACTGATCCTCGCGATTGTAAAATACCTGCGGATCGGTCATATGATAGGTCATCAACCGATCGGATTGAATCTTGAAATAGTCTTGGGGATAGCGCAGATGTCGCCGCAGACTGAGAGGCATCGCACTTAGCGGTTTGAATACATCGGGAAAGATTTTCGCCCAGGTGGTGACGATCGGATCGCTCGGATCGGCAATATAAAAGCTCACCGAGCCATGATAAGCATCGATAACGACTTTGACTGAGTTGCGGATATAATTGATGCCTTCCTTGCCAATATCGGCGTAGGGATAGCGATCGCTCGTCGTATAGGCATCGACGATCCAATACAGAAAGCTCGGATCTTTGGCATCGGTAGGATTGCCTCTCGCATCTGTCGCAACTAGATACGGGTCTCGATCGTACCGCAAGAATGGGGCGATCGCGCGAATTCGCCGATCGATATTCCGCCGCAATAATAACTTCGTCTGTGGCAAAAATTCGGGCGTTAGCACCATCCGCCAATCATTCAAATATGCGGCAAATAGCAGTTTTCGCCCCAGCGAACCAATATTAATCCCACCCCTGCCGTCATAGCTGTTGTAAACATTATCATTACCACTGGGGTAGTCCAACTCTTTGACTTTAGTGCCCGTCATGATGTATGTATCGGTGCTTTCCCCATAATAAATGCGCGGTTGCCCGATCGGAATACTCGATCGAGCCGCACTAGCTGTCGTCAGGGGACGCCCCTGATTCGTACCGATATCTTTCACCAGATATTCTGGCAATCCTCCTGTTGCTACCCGATTGACGGGACTGACGGTAAAGCCATAGCCGTGTGTATAGATCAGATGCTCGTTTACCCAGGTTTGGGCTTGTTTGGGCACGGCGGTATAGTCGAGTTCCCGTGCGGCGATCAGCACTTGTTGCTGCTCGGTAGCATTAGCCCCACCTTGATAAGGGGGGGTTGGGGGGGTAACACCAACCCCAACGGAGCTAAGATTTTGGATTGCAGCGGCGATCTTTACCCCACCCCAGCCCACCCCGGGGGAAAGGGTGGGTGCAAGTACAATAAGCCCCCCACGATAAGGGGGGGGTGGGGGGGTGAAGCC
>NZ_JANLWO010000383.1:0-6094 GCF_031364565.1 Chamaesiphon sp. OTE_20_metabat_361 | reverse complement strand
CGCAGCCGCTGTCGGCGTAGTGGCTCTCGCATCAGCGACCAAATCCGCCAACGACTCATCGCGATCGTGTCCGATTCCCGTCACCACTGGCACCGGACATTCGGCAATGGCGCGGACGACAATTTCACTATTAAAACAGCTCAAATCTTCGCTGGCACCGCCACCTCTAGCCAGAATCACCACCTCCGCCCGACCGTCGATCGCAACTCTAGAGAGCGCCCGTTCGATCGAATTGGGCGCATTTTCCCCTTGCACTGTCGCTGGCGAAAATAAGACAAACACCCCCGGATTGCGTGCGAGTAGCGATCTCTCGATATCGCCCCACGCCGCCGCCGTCGGCGAAGTCACTACCGCGATCGTCTGCGGATGAGCTGGCAGGGCGCGTTTGCGCTCTCGATCGAACAAACCTTCAGCGGCGAGCCTTTGCTTGAGCCGTTGCAACCGCAGAGCCTGTAACCCCTCACCCAAGGGTAAAACTTGCTGCGCCTGAAACTGATATTTACCATGCGGCGCGTAGACAGCAATCTTGCCAAATACGAGTACTTCCGTGCCCACTTGTGGCTTTGTCTCTAGTTCGGGAATTTGACTTTTCCACACCACCGCTGGTAGGGCAGCTTTACCCACCTTATCCTTGAGCGTAAAGTAGATGCCCGAAGGATGATGGGTGGCACTAGATACTTCTCCACTCACCCACACCTGTCGCAATTGCGGAGTCGATAGCAATGCTTGTTCGATATAGCGAGTCAAACCATCGATGGAGATCGGATCGAGTGGATACAGATCGGTAGGTGCATAATTCAACATTGTCAAGCTTGAGCCGACGAGACTTATCAAATTAGTCTAACTCAAGCCTGTGGGGACAGGGGATACATCCTTCTGTGGAAATTTTTGATAAATGCGTAGTCCTTTACCCCACCCCAGCCCTCCCCTAATAAAGGGGAGGGAGCAATAAAGCCCCCCTTTATAAGGGGGGTTGGGGGGGTAGAGCACCATCGAAAACGAAGCTGAAAAGTTTGCGTGTAAATCCTAATTTTTGGTGTAGATCGACGATACACAAAGACAAGCACTAGCCAGATGATTAAAATAGAGATACGCCCCGATCGCAATTTGGGATCTAGTGAATCTCATCAGACTAGCCTCAACGCCTTGTCCGCCACAATCCAATGGTTGAGAGCTAACGATCGTCACTGGGGCACAACAATTTAATTACCTGCAAATTTGAGTTCCTTCAAGGAGAATCGAGCATGAAATATCGCCGCTTGGGACATTCTGGCTTACAAATCAGTGAATTGTCGCTGGGATCTTGGATTACATACGGCAATCAGGTAGACAAGAATGTTGCGATCGAAACTCTCGCCGCCGCTAGAGATGCTGGTGTAAACTTCTTTGATAACGCCGAAGTATATGCTGGTGGCAAAGCTGAAACATTGATGGGCGATGCGCTCCAGCATTTAGGTTGGGAGCGCGAATCGTATATCGTCTCTACTAAGTTTTATTGGGGAATTGCCGAAGGGCCAAATCGTAAGAATACACTCAATCGTAAGTACCTCCACCACGCGATCGATGCTTCGCTGCAACGTTTACAACTAGACTATGTAGATTTAGTATTTTGCCATCGTCCCGATCCCAATACCCCGATCGAAGAGACAGTGTGGGCAATGCACGATATGATTCAACAGGGCAAAGCACTCTACTGGGGCACGTCAGAATGGTCGGCAGCCGAGATCCGCAGCGCGTGGCAAATTGCCGATCGACACCACCTGCACAAGCCCGTAATGGAGCAACCCCAGTACAATTTATTTCACCGCGATCGAGTCGAAACCGAATATGCTAGTCTCTATGACGAGCAGGGACTGGGTTTGACTACGTGGAGTCCGCTCGCGTCTGGTGTCCTCACAGGTAAGTATGCCAATGGTGTGCCAGCGGGGAGTCGATCGACTTTACCGGGCTACTCGTGGCTACAACAAGCAGTTACTAATACTGACTGGATTGCCGCTACCGAACGCCTCCGCCCGATTAGCGAGCAGTTAGGATGTACGCTCTCGCAATTGGCGATCGCCTGGTGTGCCAGCAATCCGCATGTGAGTACGGTCATTACTGGAGCCAGTTCCAAGGAACAAGTTATCGAAAATATGGGCGCGATCGAGATTATTCCCAAGATCGACGCCGAATTGAAGCAAAAAATCGAAGCCGCAGTGGGCAAAGTTCGATCGGACTCGGCTGAGTAGTCGCAAGAACTGATTCTTCTATCTAAATAGATTGCCCTACTGGCGAGGGATAATGTCATCGAGTCGAAGCTGAAGTTCGGGAAAGGTGGGAGATAAAATCGATGCTCCCAACCGAAATTGTTGTTGGTTATATGTCTCGCCAACAAGTTGACAAACTGTGAAAGTTGGTTGTTTTGGCTTGCCGATAAAAGCAATACCCCCAATTCCTAAGTAGTCCACAATCCAATATTCTGGAATACCCAATAGGGCGTACTCTTCCATTTTCCGAGCATAGTCATCTTGCCAATTGGTACTAACGACTTCAACAACTAGCTCGATCGTATTGCCATTACAGACGATCGGTTCTTTTCGCCACAGGGGTTCGCGAGTAAGTTTAGCTTCATCGAGGACGATTGCGTCAGGACGCAACGCAGTAGCCGCCATTGCTGGTGGTTTGATGAGGCAATTTTTGGGTACGATCCAGTTGCGGCGAGAACGCAGGATTTCTACAAAAATGTAGCCGATTATCTTTCCTGTTACAGCTTCATGAGGGCCAGTTGGTTCCATGTCGCGCAATTCTCCATCAATTAGCTCGTAACGAGGATTGTCACCATATTGGCTGATAAATTCATCAAAGGTGAGAACTTTAGTGGTTGTATAAGTCATAGAGCGTTTATCCCTATTTTTCAGCTTCAAAGTTACATATGCAGCCGATCGATTACCCCCGATACCAAGTACTCGGAACGCCAGCTTTATCAATGACTACGATTTTTTCCTCGGTTAATTGGGCGCGGATGCGATCGCTAGTGGCGAAATCTTTATTTGCTCTGGCAATTTGACGTTCGGTGAGTAATGCTTCGATCTCTGCATCGCTCAAACCACTTACTTGCACTTTCAATTCATCGGGATTGACTTCCAAACCTAACACTCCTGCTAATTCTATTAATGTTTGCCACTTGTCTTTGAGTAGATTGGGATCTACTGTTTGCTCGCTATCGTGGGTGATAATATTGCCGACTTTTCGCAATTCTTTGGCGAGTTCAAATACTACCACCAAACCTTCGGCAAAGTTAAAATCGTCGTCTACAGCAGTACGAAATCTATTGACTTCTGCGGTAGTAGCTGTAGCTCCAGCACGAATCGGATCGAGGTTATCCCAACCTAATTTTTTGCCAAATTCATAACCAAATAACATCCCGTCTTTAATAGTCTGCCAACTTTGTCCGGCGGCGGTAATCGAGGCATCGCTAAAATCCATCGGTTTGCGATATTGTGCCGTGAGGACGAATAACCGAATTGTCATCGGATCTACGGGATCGGTCGTGCCGTCCGATTTATGACCGTCAAGCAAGGCGCGGATGGTAGTAAAGTTGCCCAGAGATTTAGACATTTTCTCACCGCCGACTCTCACCATCCCATTGTGCATCCAGTAGGTTGATAATGGTCGATCGTGAGCGCATTCGGATTGGGCGATTTCATTTTCGTGGTGGGGGAAGACGAGATCGCCGCCACCGCAATGGATATCGATGGTGTCGCCGAGTTGCTTTTGGATCATCGCAGAGCATTCTATATGCCAGCCTGGGCGACCGTTTCCCCAGGGAGACTCCCAGGCGGGTTCGCCCGGTTTTGCTGCCTTCCACAGGGCAAAATCAAAGGGGTCTTCTTTCTTGATTTGGTCGGGATCTGCGGCTTCGACGCGTTCGCCGCCGCCAGCACGGAGATCTTCGAGGTTGCGCTTGGAGAGTTTACCGTAGTCAGCATCTTGGCGCACGCGGAAGTAGACATCGCCGTCTACTGCATAGGCAAAGCCTTTGGTTTCGAGATCGGCGATCAGATCTTGAATTTCTTGGATGTGCTTGGTGGCGAGGGGATAGTTATCGGCGTCGCGGACATTCAGGCGGTGGAGATCTTCAAAGTAAGCAGCCGTGTATTTTTCGGCAACTGCGGTCATTGAGCTTTGTTCGAGCTTGGCGCGGTTGAGGATCTTATCGTCGATATCGGTAAAATTTTGGACGTATTTAACTTCATAGCCGCGCCATTGCAGATAGCGACGCACGGTATCCCAAACAATATACGATCGAGCGTGACCGAGATGGCAGTAGTCGTATACAGTCACCCCGCAGCAGTACATTTTCACCTGGTTTGGTGTCAAGGTTTGGAACGGCTCTTTGGTTCTGGAGAGGGTGTTGTATATGGTTAGAGACATGATGATGACGCGATTTTGGCTGGAGGGGGCAGGCTTTAGGTTTTAGGTATTAGGCTTTAGGAAATGAGACTCTCAAATAAAGGTTAAAATGGCTAGTGAATCGTCGGAGCAGGACAATAGCTCTACTCTAAGTTTGCCATCTATTGACTGCGAATTGCTGTATTATCCTACCGTGTATTTTTATGACATCAACTACGATCGCGCCCACTCTCGAAATCATTGATGTAGACCAGAAGCTAGTACCTGTAACGATTATTACCGGATTTCTCGGTAGTGGGAAGACTACGCTGCTCAATCATATCCTCCAAAATCAGCAAGGTATCAAAACTGCGGTGCTGGTGAATGAGTTTGGTGAAATTGGCATCGACAACGATCTGATCGTTGCGACTGGCGAGGATATGGTGGAATTAAATAACGGTTGTATTTGTTGCACGATTAATGAGGATTTGGTGAAAGCCGTCCATAAGGTCTTAGCTCGATCGGAACAAATCGATTATCTCGTTGTCGAAACTACTGGATTAGCCGATCCTTTACCTGTTGCACTGACTTTTTTGGGTACGGAGTTACGCGACTTAACGCGACTCGATTCGATTATTACGTTAGTCGATGCGGCTAATTTTAGCCTCGATTTATTCAATAGTGAAGCTGCTCAAAGTCAAATTACTTACGGCGATATTATCTTATTGAATAAGACCGATCTGGTCGATGAAGCGGATGCAGACTTGTTAGAAGTTCGGCTGCGCGAAATGAAAGAAGGCGCGAGAATTATTCGGACGAGTAAGTCGGTAGTTTCATTGCCGATGATTCTCAGTGTGGGTTTATTTGAGTCGGACAAATATCTGGATGCTCCAGCAGAACACGCACACAGCCACGACCACGATCGTGCAGCCGAAGACCATTCAAATTGCGACCACGACCACGATAAGTGCGAGCACGACCATCCCGGACACGACCATCACGACCATTCACATCACTTGGATAATGATGGGTTTACATCATTATCTTTTGTGAGCGATCGACCATTCTTGCTACGGAAGTTTCAGCATTTCTTAGACAATCAATTAACTGTGAATATCTTCCGGGCAAAGGGATTTTTATGGTTTGATGAAAGTGATAAGTGTCATGTCTTCCATCTGTGTGGCAAACGCTTCTCGATCGATGATGAACAGTGGAAAGGTCAACCTCAAACTAAGTTTGTCATCATCGGACAAGATCTCGATCGTGCTAAAGTCATCAAGCAATTAGAAAATTGTTTGACTACTACTAAAAAAAATGCTGGCAAAGGGTTTGGGAAGTAAGATTTGAATCTAAAGTGAGGTGGTGGGCGATGCCCACCCTACTTTTTTTGTTTGCTGGTAGCCTTTTTGAGATATGAATAAACCGATCGAATCAATGGCACTTCCGGCTCCTGAAAATAATTACCAACAAGAGCATGTCTTAATTCTGTTGAATAATTTTAAGCGCTGGACTAGTCGCGATCTGATGCCAGAGTATGGATTAGCGATCGAGACATTGGGCGAACAGGTATTTAATGCCGACTTTTATTTATTGAGTCACGATCGATCGGCAGATCCAATTTTGACATATGGCAATCAACGAGTGCTCGATCTGTGGGAAGTTTCTTGGGCGGAGTTGACAAATATGCACTCTCAAGCTACTGCTAAACCAGTCGATCGACTAG
>NZ_JANLWO010000377.1:0-5076 GCF_031364565.1 Chamaesiphon sp. OTE_20_metabat_361 | reverse complement strand
CCAGTACTTTTTAGCCCAAACATTGGCGGCAATACAGTCAAAAAGAACCAAGCATAAGGACTGTAAAAAATCACCTGAAAGATACTATTAAAAGCCACTAATCCGGCTGTATATTCGGTATTCCCCTGGGCGAGATCGCTCCAGACAATTACCATTGCAATACACCGCGCTAACCCGATTAGAATCAGTCCCACCATGTATTCGGGATAATCGCGCAAAAACACGATCGCCAGCAAAAACATCAAAACTGGGCCGATAATCCAGTTTTGAATCAGCGAGATTGCTAAAACATTACCATTGCGAAAAACATCGCTGAGTTCTTCATAACGTACTTTCGCAAGTGGTGGATACATCATCAAAATCAGCCCGATCGCGATCGGAATATTGGTAGCACCGACCTGGAATTGATTAATGACAGCATCGACTGCTGGATAGAAGTAGCCGATGCTGACACCGATTGCCATTGCGAGAAAAATCCACAGTGTCAGGAATCGATCTAGAAATGACAGTTTTTTTGGTGGTGATGCGGTAGAAGTCATGATACCTGTTGAGATTGAATTTCGAGGGCACGAGCGGCGGCTTGGCGTTCGCTATGGCGATCGGTCAAATCGTCAACATGCTCTCGTAATAGCAGCGTAAACTTGTAGAGTTCTTCCATCACATCGATTACGCGATCGCGATAATCCGAATCTTTCATCGTCCCATCTTCGTGAAACTCTTGATATGCCTTGGCTACGGATGATTGATTGGGAATCGTAAACATCCGCATCCATCGCCCCAATAGTCGCAGCGTATTCACAGCATTAAAAGACTGCGAACCCCCGCTCACCTGCATAACAGCTAATGTCCGTCCTTGAGTCGGTCGCACAGCCCCAATGGTAAGCGGAATCCAATCGAGCTGATTTTTCATAATTCCCGTAATTTGCCCGTGCAGCTCTGGACTAGACCAAACTTGTCCTTCCGACCACAGGCTCAACTCGCGTAACTCCCGTACTTTCGGGTGAGTATCGGGAACGCTGCCATAAATGGGCAAATCACGCGGGTCAAAGAACTTTACCTCTGCGCCCAACCCTTGAATGATGCGGGCACCTTCTTCCGCCACCAAGCGGCTGTAGGATCGATCGCGCAATGAGCCATATAAAAATAAGATTCTGGGAGGATGGTCGAAATTCTTCATCGGATCGGGCAATTTTTTAACTACAAAGCTGGTGAGGATACTTTAAAAATGGCTGCTTATGTCGATACGGCTCGGTTAGTCAGCGACTGAAGTCGCCGCTGGTGATGCAAAGTCTGCCTCCGCAGACTAAAACCTACCCAGATATCGATCTAACCAAGCCGTATTGCTTATGCTCCTGCCAAAGAGCGCAAAAATTCAGTTTGGGCTGCTCGGAGTTCGACTTGAGGATTTGCCAAATTTATTGTTTGCATTGCTAAATCATATGACGAACCGACATGAATCAGATAAGCAGCCAGCATCGTCCCAGTTCGCCGCAATCCATTGGAGCAATGGACGGCAACAGTCAAGCCTTGAAGCTGTTGTTCGTCAATAAAGCGGGCTAACTCCTGAATCTGGTCGCGACCGGGTGGTGTGCCGCCGCGAACGGGCAACCACCGAAACGGAATTCCTAGCTGCTCATACATGTCCAGATTAGAAGGGTCATCAAGAACGGAGACAATTGCCCCAATTCCTAATGCTTGTAAATCCTTCAATTCTTCAATTGTTGGCTTGCGAACACCTGCCAATTTACCAGGAATTACCCACCATAAGTTTTTGACAATTGGCTCGATCGATTGCGGTTCCATCAGTTTGAACTTCTATATGACTTTAATCCGAGTCGCTCGATTTAAACTTACCGTTATTAGCAGTGTCTTTTAACTATTTTCCGCTGAGAGCGAACGTAAAAAGACTGTCTGAGCTAGTTCTAGCACTGCCTGTGAATTTGCATTTGAGATCGCTTCGATCGCATCTTCAGCAGACGCACCATTTAAAATCATGTATGCAGCTAGCATCGTCCCCGTTCGGTGTAAGCCACCCGTGCAATGGACAGCAGTCCCCACACCTTGACGATGATATCGCTCGACAAAATCGATTAATTCTGCCACTTGCGATCGACTCGGCGAACTAGCAATCTGAATCGGCAGCCATAAGTGAGGAATATTTTCCCGATCGTATAATTCCAGATTAGATCGATCGTGCATTACTGAGACGATCGCCCCAATTCCCTCTGTTTGTAACTCTTTCAATTCCTCTGCCGTTGGCTTCCGCACTCCTGCTAGTTTTCCAGGAATTACCCACCACAAGTTCTCGACAATTGGTTCGATCGATCGCTGCTCCATTGGTCTTAATTTCTACAGGTGACAGGATGAGCGATTCTCTTGTAAGAGAACCGCCCTAAATCTCTAAATTAACAACTAATAAACTGGTTTTTTTGGCAATAAATCTGAAATCTTGGAATTGATTCTAGCTTTACCAGAAAATACCGTGCCTGTCTTACCGCGATTAAAGTTAATGAAGTTAATATCTCTAACTTTGTCTGGCAAAGCCACGTACCCAACCGAATCAGCTACTGTCGAGACTTTATTAATATATAGTCTGACAAATTTACCTAGTACCTGGCGATTAGTACTAGAGCGGAGATTTACATAAATAAACAGCGGTCTAGAGAGTGGCTGATATTGATTTTTTTCTACGGTTTGAGTTGATGGTAAGATTGCCCCTTTGCCGTTGTCAACTGCTAATAGTTTCAACTTACTTTGGTTTTCTTGGTAATAGGCATAACCAAAATAACCTAGAGCATTGGGATCTTTACTAATTCCGTCTACCAAGGCTTCGTCATCTTCACTGGCGGTATAGTCTTTACGAGTAGCTTTGGATTTTCCGACGATCGCTTCATTAAAATAATCGAAAGTACCAGACTTTTCACCTGCCCCAAATAGTTTAATGGGTCGATCGGGCCAAGAGGCTCGTACTTGTTTCCAGCGGAGGATTTTGCCCTGTGCAGCAGGTTCCCACAGCTTTTTCAATTCGGCGACGGTGATATCTTTTGCCCAGTCATTTTGGGGATTGATGGCGATCGTCAACGCGTCAAAAGCGATCGGAAACTCCATGTATCTCACCCCATTTTTCTTGCAAGTTTCCATCTCTGCTAGCAAAATTGGTCGCGAAGCATTACTGATGTCGGTTTTACCAGCGCAGAATTTCTCAAACCCGCCTGTGGTACCGGAGACTTTAACCTCAACCTGCCCTTTATTACTGGGATCTGCTTCAAATAGCCTGACGATCGCCTGAGTAATCGGATACACCGTACTCGAACCATCAATCTTAACTATTGGTGTTGTGGCTTTTCCGGCGTCGCCATCAGTCCCTTGCGCTAGCAATTGGCTGTGGGCGGATGGGCTGGCTGTTGCGGTGGTACTGACTGTTACCGCTAGCATTCCTAAAACTGTTGCGAATTTTTTTACTGTTGCGTTCATCGCGAGCGGTTCCTTGTTGATTCAAAAATATGTACGTTTGTCATTAAAATTAATCGCCGTCGCCAGCTTTCCAGGCGATCGCGTTACTCGGCTGAGGATCGGGTAATTTTAGCGTCACTAGTGCTGCTCCCAATACAAAGAACGCAGATGTCCACAAACAGCCCACCAGCCCGTAAAACTGATAAACTAGCCCCGATAATACCGTCCCTGCCAACCGACCGCCAGAGTTTGCCATATAGTAAAAGCCCACATTCAAAGCCACCTTGTCATCGTCGGTAAAGGCTAATACCAAGTAAGAATGAACTGCTGAGTTAAAAGCAAATACCACCCCGAAAATACAGAGTCCACCGACAATGGCAATATTCGGCGGGACGTTTAATTGGAGGGCAATCGCGATCGCGGCTGGGACTCCCACGAGCGTAAATGTCCAAAACTGGATCGTCTTCGATCCTGGTGGCTGTCCCGATCCAAATCTTTTCAGCAGGGCTGGTGCCGAAAATTGAATGATGCCGTAACCAATCACCCAACAAGCCAAGAAGCCCCCTACCTGAGCGAAAGACCAGTTCAACTGTCCTCGTAAAAAGACTGGCAACCCCACCACAAACCAGACATCTCTGGAGCCAAATAGAAAGAACCGCGCAGCCGAGAGAATATTGATTTCACGGCTCTTCGAGAAGAGCTGGCTAAATTTGACCTTTTTCTTGATTTTGCCCATCCCCTTGGGCAGCAATAGCCCAGAGAACATGATTACAGCCAGTCCACCCGCCATAATCCACAAGGAATAAATAAACCCCACCGAAGTCAGCAAGGCACCACCAAGAAACAAGCCAGCCCCCTTGAGAGCATTCTTGGAACCTGTCAGCACTGCGACCCATTTGAATAGCGATGACTGAGCATCTTGAGGCACTACCAACCGGATCGCACTTTTAGAACTCATCTTGGTCAAGTCCTTGGCAATCCCCGAAAATGCCTGGGCAACCATCACATATGGGACGGCAATCCACTGTGTCCAAGTTGGATCGAGGAAAGACAAAATTACTAGAGAAATTACCTGTAGTCCAATCCCCGTATACAGTGTCACCTTTAATCCAAACTGGGAGCCAATCCAACCGCCAAAAAAGTTGGTGACTACACCGAAGACTTCGTAGAACAGGAACAGGGAAGCGATTTGGATGGGGGTGTAGCCAATGTTGTAAAAGTACAGCAGCACCAGCATTCGCAGGGCACCATCGGTGATGGTGAAGCCCCAGTAGGCCAATGTTACTAGTACATAGTTCTTGAAGTTGGCACTGGAAGCTGTAGTAGAATCCATGACTGCACAAGTAAAGAATAAGGGGACAATTTAATACTGAATGTGAGTTTCTCCTGTAGGAGCAGCTGTGCCTACGGCAGGCTACGCCAACGCCAATGGGCTGAGGATTTCCATGCGGTCATTCCTAGCTCCGTTTGGCACCACCTGGGGATGAATCCCCAGGCTAACAGCTCAAGTCCACTGAAGTGGACTAAAGAATCTGGCAGTCCACTTCAGTGGACTTGAGGCAAACTTGTCTAGTCACGGTCTGCACTGTGCAAATACATTTTTGCTGGCCATCAGTAACAGGA
>NZ_JANLWO010000371.1:0-7609 GCF_031364565.1 Chamaesiphon sp. OTE_20_metabat_361 | reverse complement strand
TTTCAAAAAGTGACCTTGGTGCTTTTGGTTGACATTTCGGCATTATGCCGAATAAAATTAGTAGTATAAACAGGAATCAGAAAATTATGGACAATACACTGACTCGAATAGAAGCAAGGATCGCGCCAGAGACTAAGGCAATGATTCAAAAGGCGGCTGACATTGAAAGCTGTAGTTTAGCTGAGTATTTATCTAAGAGCGCACAGGCGGCGGCACAATTAACGATCGCAAATCATAACGTCCTAAAACTCAGTGCGGAGGGCAGCAGGGCTTTTGCTGATGCTATTCTTAACCCCAAAGAGCCAAATCAGAAACTAAAAGACGCTGCGGCTCGGTACAAACGGAAATTCGGTAATGCTTAGTATCGAATTACTAGATAGCAAGAAGCACGATTCTCCAGAGGAGAGGCTACGCCAACGAACGACATTCAAATGTGGTGTAGACAGTTTGGATGACTACATCAAGACTAGGGCATCTCAGGAATTAAAGAAGCGGGTATCTACACCTTATGTACTGACTGACTTACCAGAACGCCAAGTATTGGGATACTATTGCCTATCTTCTTACTCTATCGCTTCAATCGAACTTGATGAATCAACAGCCAAGAAGCTACCCAGATACCCGCTATTACCAGCGATTCTACTCGGACGATTGGCTGTAGACTCACGGTATCAGGGCAAAGGGTACGGTGGATTCTTATTACTCGATGCGATGAAGCGATGTCTTGAATTGTCAACTCAACTAGCGGCAGTGGCGATGGTGGTCGAGGCGATCGGTCAAGGCGCGGTAAGTTTCTACAAAGATTACGGTTTCATTGAATTTCCCGACGATCCGATGAAACTATATATTTCGATAGTTGAGTGCGAGAAACTGGGGCTTTAATCAAAATACCCCCACCCGTGAAGGCGAGGGCTAGATCGATCGATAGTGTCTCCGTTAGGAGAATCGGTAGACTGTTGCAAGCAGTTCAAACAAATATCGGTAGTACTAAATATTATGGCATTATCACAACTAGAATATAAGTAGCTGGGCGTAATTAAATATAAGATATCGTGTAGGGTGGGCACTGCCCACCAGCTATGTTTCAGACATAATCTATCTTATAAATAATTGCATCTACCTACTTAGATAGGATATATCGAGCGATTGGGGTAACATTTTTTCTAACAGGCTGGAGTTTAGATATAGAGTCAAAGTGGATCGGACTCTCGATTCTGTTGCGCCGAGTTCGAGCCTCGGGTTGCCCATTCTAGGTGTTAGCGATAGAGCAGTATGTTACAAAATACAACGCTCGTCAAAATGCCAAAAACTTATCGATCGACTAAAGATAACAAATCCTCAGCGTTCGAGCGCGATCGATTAGGTAGGGTTATTACTTTTGTGGAAGTGTAATCGACATTTCGCCACAGGGAGCGGTTTTGGGTGTGTTTTCTCTCGATCGAACTCCACTGGTAGTATCGAGGCGATCGACTGTTTGACAGCACATTTATCGAGATTCTGACCTTCACATTAGATTAAAAAATTTCACAAATCTTTATCATCTGCTGGGATTAGCGTATACTACGAAAGCAAGGCTAAATCCCAGTTTTTAAAGGAGCGAAAATCTAATGTCCGAGGCGCAGCAGCCCCTCAGAGTCCCTAGGGAATTTTTGGGACCGCCTGATGACTTGAATCCCAACGTCTTCATGTTCTTTGGCGCAATTGCACTAGTAACGATCTCCACGATCGGCTATTGGCAATGGCAGTTCCCAGGTTGGTGTTGCTTCGGCTTCAATGTCTTGGCTCTACATATGGCAGGGACGGTTATTCACGATGCTTCTCATAATGCAGCGCATCCCAATCGGGTCGCCAATGCAGTGATGGGACATGTGAGTGCGTTGATGTTGGGATTTGCATTTCCCGTATTTACTCGCGTCCACATTCAACACCATGCCAACGTTAACGATCCCGACAACGATCCCGATCATTTCGTATCGACAGGTGGGCCACTCTGGCTGATTGCCGCGAGATTTTTTTATCATGAAATCTACTTTTTTCAGCGCAAATTGTGGCGAAAATACGAGCTATGGGAATGGTTCTTTAGTAGATTATTAGTGGGGTTAGTAATATATGTTGCCTGTCAACATGGATACACGGGATTTGTTTTTAATTTTTGGTTCTCGCCTGCTTTAGTGGTTGGGTTAGCACTAGGACTATTCTTTGACTATCTACCCCACCGTCCATTCACAGATCGCAACCGCTGGAAAAATGCCCGAGTCTATCCCGGTGCGATCCTAAATATCCTCATTTTTGGGCAAAACTATCACCTAATTCATCATTTGTGGCCGTCGATCCCTTGGTATAAGTATCAAGCTGCCTACCGAGCGACCAAGCCATTACTCGAATCAAAAGGATGCCATCAGTCATTGGGATTATTACAGGGCAAGGATTTTCTCCATTTTGTCTATGACATTTTTCTGGGGATTAGGTTTCATCACAAGTCCGATCCCGTCAAGTCAACACCCCAAGAATAACGATCGCGCTGAAGATCTGGGTCGATCGATCTGCGGTTAACAGCAATGGGCTGGGCAATTGCCCAGCCCATTGTTTTGGAATTGGGTCGCGATCGGCTATTATGGCTTTGAGAAAACGAGCCGATCGTTACTAACTATACATTCAGTAAGGCTGAATTTTTTTAATCGCTCTTAAATTCAGAAAGCGTTAGCTAGGAACATATTGCAGCGGATTAGACGGCATGTTCGATCGAGTTTGTCAGCTAAAAACTTAGTAACAAATTTTACCAGCAGCTATAAAATAGCTGCCCAATTGCTGAAGATCGATCGTATTTATTGCCGAATTACCTGTAGAATTTAAGCAAAAATAAGTAATCTCGACCGCGTTGGCGGAGCCTCTCTGTTCGCGGAGCGTCCCGAAGGGAAGGAGAATCGCTTGGAATTTGGAGGAAAAACCTATCAGTAGCACAATCACCACCCAAAATATGCTAGCAACAGAAAAGTCTGTCATTCACATCTGGGGTCAAAACCCGTTGTCAGGGGAAGTAAAAATCAGTGGTGCCAAAAATTCAGCATTAGTTGTGATGGCTGGGGCACTGCTATGTTCGAGTAGCTGTAGGCTCCAAAACATTCCGGGACTAGTCGATGTCGATAAGATGTGCCAGATTATTGAAGCCTTGGGTGTCAAAATCCACCGCAATGGCGAAATTCTCGATTTTGATACCAGTGGCTTTAATTGTCATACTCCCCCGTTTGAACTGGTATCCAAATTACGGGCAGCTTTTTTTGCGATCGGGCCGATCTTGGCTAGATTGGGTGTAGCTAAAGTCCCGATGCCCGGTGGATGTTCGATCGGAGCTAGACCGATCGAATTGCACGTCCGAGGACTCCAGGCGATGGGCGCTCATGTCGAAATCGAACATGGCATTGTCAATGCTTACGTTACTGGGTCGAGTAAACGCCTGCAAGGGGCGAAAATCTATCTGGATTACCCAAGTGTCGGCGCGACGGAAACATTGATGATGGCGGCGACGCTAGCCGATGGTGAGACGATCCTAGAGAACGCGGCGAAGGAACCGGAAGTTGTCGATTTGGCAAATTTCTGTATTTCGATGGGTGCCAAAATTCACGGCGCGGGTACAGATCGAATTACGATCGTCGGTGTCGATAAGCTGCATGAAACCGATTATAGGATCATCGCCGATCGCGTCGAAGCAGCGACATTTTTGGTCGCTGGCGCAATTACCAATTCGGAAATCAGCTTGTTTCCAGTCATTCCCGAACATCTCACCGCAGCGGTCGCCAAATTAAAACAAATCGGTGCGAATGTCGTTATCGACGCCCCAGATCGGCTGCGAGTCGTCCCCACGGGCATTCTCAGAGGTGCAGATATCGAGACACTGCCTTACCCCGCTTTTCCCACGGACATGCAGGCGCAATTTATGGCGATGCTCGCTGTTAGCGAGGGTAGCAGTGTGATTACCGAGACAGTGTTTGAAAATCGGCTCCAACATGTTGCCGAACTCAAACGCATGGGTGCCAATATCAAAGTCAAAGGCAATCATGCGATCGTCGAAGGCGTTGCGAGGCTCTCTGGCGCAACTGTCACCGCCACGGATCTGCGAGCTTCAGCCGCACTGGTACTGGCTGGTTTAGCCGCCCAAGGTAAAACAACCATCCAAGACTTACACCATCTCGATCGCGGTTACGATCGCTTAGAAGCTAAGATGCGGAATTTAGGCGCGAAAATCGAGCGCGTGCGGGTCGATGCCGCAGGTGAAACAGTCTATCGCTATCCAGAGGCAGTGCTGCCAGTTTAGGATTTGGGCTTTAGGCTTTGGGCTTTAGGCTTTGGGCTTTAGGGAATATGCACACCGCAGAGGTTTCCTTAACACCCAATCCCTAACACCTAACACCTAACACCTAATCCCTCACTACCGACTCGATCGTAAATAAACATGTACATTGGTATGCGATCGGGGTAGCTTTGTGTAAATATCGAAAGTTGCTCCTATCCACTTTCACCTATTTAGATAGATTATGCAGTTAAGATTAGGGGACACCGTACCCAACTTCAAACAAGCTACTACCCAAGGCGAGATCGACTTCTTTGAATGGGCGGGTAATAGTTGGGTAGTTCTATTTTCACATCCTAAAGATTTCACGCCAGTCTGTACGACAGAATTAGGCGAAGTTGCCAAACTCAAGCCAGAATTCGATAAGCGCAATGTCAAACCGATCGCATTGAGCGTCGATGATGTAGATTCTCACAATGGTTGGGTTGGCGATATTCTCGAAACCCAAGGTTCGGCGCTAAATTACCCCATCATCGCCGACCCCGATAAAAAAGTTTCCGATTTGTATGACATGATTCACCCCAATGCAAATGCAATGGTGACTGTCCGATCGGTATTCATTATCGATCCTAACAAAAAGCTTCGGTTGACAATTACTTATCCGCCAAGTACCGGACGCAACTTTGATGAAATTTTGCGGGTAATCGACTCGCTCCAGCTCACCGATAATTACAGCGTGGCAACTCCAGCTAACTGGGTTGATGGCGGTGACTGTGTGGTCGTTCCAACGATCTCGACCGAAGAAGCCAAAGTTAAATTTCCCAAAGGCATTACCGAACTCAAACCTTATCTGCGGATGACTCCACAACCAGATAAATAGACTCGCTTCAATAATTAATAATTATTAATTATTAATTACCTCTCCCTGTTGGCGTAAGCCTGCCGTAGGCATAGGACAGAGGATTGAATGAGTTAGATAATCTTGTTTGATTTCCCAGCGTTGCATTTTACCCGCAACTCCATAAATAGGGAGGCTTTATACCTGTTTATCTCAGTAAATCAAACCGATCTACAAAAATAGCCCCCAACTTCTCACAGAAGTTGGGGGTTATTAATTATTAATGATTAATTAATTAAACCCATCTCCAACATCAACTTGGATTTTTTGACCCCATCAGGGATTTCTACTGGGTAATCGCCAGTAAAACAAGCCGAACAAAAATTATTAGGATCCTGATTGGTAGCAGCCAACATCCCTTCCCAGGAGAGGTATGCTAGCGTATCGACACCGATTTGCGCGGCGATCTCCGCCACTGACTTCGTTGCAGCAATCAGTTGATCTTGAGTATCGGTATCGATGCCATAAAAGCAAGGATGAGTAACAGGTGGTGACGAGATCCGCATATGAATTTCCGTCGCCCCAGCATCGCGTAGCGCCTTGACTAGTTTCCGACTGGTCGTCCCCCGCACGATCGAATCATCGATCACGATGACTCGTTTGCCTTTTAAAACATCTCTGAGGGGGTTTAACTTCATCCGAATGCCTGATTCCCGCATTTCTTGAGTCGGCTGAATAAATGTCCGTCCCACATAGCGATTTTTGATCAAGCCTTCAGCATAAGGGATCCCCGATGCCTCCGAAAATCCGATCGCGGCGGGAATACCCGAATCCGGCACGCCAATGACGATATCGGCATCCACCAAGGATTCGGCTGCTAATTGCTTGCCCAGGCGCATCCGGTAGCTATACAGGCTCTCTTCATGTACCCAGCTATCTGGGCGCGCAAAGTAAATCATCTCGAAAATACACAGCTTGGGTTGCGCTTTAGGTGCCCAATCGATCGCGGTGACACCACCTTTATCGATCCACAACAGCTCTCCCGGTTTGACATCGCGTTCGTAGTCAGCACCGATAATATCGAGGGCACAAGTTTCTGACGCGACAACATAATGGCTCACATGGTCGGGCATGATCCCCAGTACCAAGGGGCGAATGCCATAGGGGTCGCGGATTGCCATGATGCCATCGGGAGTCGCGATCGTCAGACTAAAGGCACCGATACACAATCGACACGCGCTAATCGTCGCCTCGACCCAGCTTTTGCCAGCATTAACTTCTTCCCGAATAATCAGCGCAATCATTTCGGAATCGATCGTCGTGGTCGGTTCGCACCCTCGATCGACTAGATATTCACGCAGTTGGGTAGTGTTGACAAGATTACCATTATGTGCTAGGGCAAGTTGTCCTAGTTTAGTATCGACAATTACGGGTTGAGCATTGCAGCGGCGGCTCGAACCAGTCGTCGAGTAGCGAGTATGTCCGATCGCCAGCGCACCGGGCAACCCCGCTAAAATCTCTGGATTGAAGACATGGGATACCAGTCCCATATCCCGATGCTCGTGGAGTTGCCGCCCCTCAAAGGTGGCAATCCCCGCCGATTCTTGACCGCGATGTTGCAGCGCGTACAAGCCAAAATAGGTCAGCTTGGCAACTTCCTGTCCGGGTGCATAGATCCCAAATACCCCACAAGCTTCTTCAGGTTTATCGACAGCATTATCGTTATCTGGCATGGTCGAGTTAACACGAACGGGATCGGCACAGGAATCGAGGCGCAAGTCGCAATCGGGAATCATGAATGGCTATGGTGGCGAGAGGGTGGCTAAGTTTGGGCGATCGAAATAATCGAGTTTTCTAGGTGTTTGCGGTTGCTACTACTGGTGTAGCTGCCCCACTAATTACTAGCTACAGCATAACCTAGTCAGTAGCCGAATATACATCGCAAATGCAAGCGAGCGAAATAAGTAATCTTAATGTGTTCGTAGCGATCGAATTTGCCAAGCTGAATTTTTAGCTACTTATTAAGTTTGAATATTGTTAAGTATTTATTAAGAATCTATTAAAGATAGCACGAAATCCGCAAGAGTATCTACAAAGATGACTGAATATTGCCCGTCATCGAAATTGCCCGTTCGATCTCCATAGCCTTTGGGGATCGGGGATCGCCACGAGAATCCACTAAAATCACTTGCCGCAATATCGCTGTTTGTGGCATTATGAGCGTGCAGTTAGGATCTTTATTACTCCTAATATAGGATCTCGATCGCGATCCACAGTTCGATCTAGTTGGTGCCATAGTGAGTCCGCCGCATAATTACTAGTCAGACGCTAGAATCGATCGATTTAATGGAGATCTATAGTATTGTAGCAACTGCGAATGACGGCTATTCACAATTGAGAACCGATAACTGTAATGTCCAATTTCCATTGGTTAGACCTGAGTGAATACTTGGCGATCGCCGCCGCAGTTGTAGGCACGATCG
>NZ_JANLWO010000354.1:0-7405 GCF_031364565.1 Chamaesiphon sp. OTE_20_metabat_361 | reverse complement strand
ACCAAACACCACCACATTCGCCCCTGGTTCGACTTTGGCAGTATTAATCACCGCGCCAACCCCCGTCGTCACTCCACACCCAATCAGGCATACTTTCTCAAACGGGGCATCGGGACGAATTTTAGCCAGCGCAATTTCAGGGACTACCGTATAGTTGGCAAATGTCGAAGTCCCCATATAGTGATGCAGCATCTCTCCCTCATAGGAAAACCGACTGCTCCCATCGGGCATCACCCCGCGCCCCTGCGTAATCCGAATCGCCTGACAGAGATTAGTTTTGCCACTGAGACAATAATCGCAGTTGCGGCACTCTGGCACGTATAGCGGAATCACCCGATCGCCCACTTGCAGGCTCGTCACACCCGCCCCAATCTCGACAACGACTCCTGCCCCCTCATGCCCAAGAATCGCGGGAAACAAGCCTTCTGGGTCGGCTCCAGACAAGGTATAGGCATCGGTATGACACACCCCTGTCGCTTTGATTTCGACGAGTACTTCCCCCGCTTGTGGTGGTGCGAGATCGACAGTGGTAATTTCGAGGGGTTTAACTGCTTGGAAGGCGACTGCGGCTTTGACTTGCATGGTGGCGGTACAGTATGGAATATCTACTATTCAAACAGATTTTGAGGTAGCAGGGGCAAGAGACTATCTCGCCTGTTGCCGCTTTTTGGAGAATCGATCTAAAATTAGACCGATCGCGAATAATAGCGGCGTCAACCAGTTACCATACCGGACATATAAAGTTTGCGTCGAGCGACGATAAACTCGATCGGCATGAACGACAAATTCATTAAGTTTGGAGATCCATTGTGTGCGCCCATGCGGATCGACAAATGCAGAATAGCCAGTATTACTAGATCGTACCAGCCAGCGATCGGTTTCGATCGCCCGCATCACATCGAGCGCCTGATGTTGGGCTGGCATGGCATCGCCATAATGAGCATCATTAGATGCTGTAATAATCAATTCAGCCATCTGCGCCTGACGCCGAAAATGTTCGGGATAAGCCGAGTCGTAACAGATGCCAAAGATAATTTTTCCGATTGGGGTGTCTATTAATGGCGCAAATCCACCTGCTTGTAAATGTGAGTCCAGCGGCGAGATCGTATCGACAAATTTACCGAGATATTGCTCGAAGGGAATATATTCGCCGAGTGGTACTAACTTCCACTTGTCATAGCGCACGATTTCTTTACCACTACCATCGATCGTCAAAATACTATTGGTAATTTTATTACCCACTTCTCCAAATCCGCCAATAAAAGCCGTCACTTTTTGAGCTAAAATTGCTTGATAAAAAGGCGTCTGTTTAATTTGGCTTTCTCGATAGGGGAGGGCTGTCTCTGGTGTCACGACTGCCGCAACACCTTGTTTAGCAAGCGATAGATATCCTTGGGTATAATTTTCCATCGCCAGATCGTAACCCGATCGATAATGTCTGACTTCATTGCCAATATTACCTTGAATGATACCGATCTTAAGACTAGAATCGATCGGTTGTATTAGCGGCAAATTTGCTAAGCTAGCGCCAATTAACTGGAGGCTAATAACTACCGCGATCGCACTGCCAAAATAAGGAAATGCAGAAGCTGACTTATTAATTAATTGGAGAGGACGATTGCGATCGAGCGCTAAACAGCCCTCGGCAATTAAACCATTAACAAACACGATCGCCCCAGTGACTGTCGATGGCCCCGATAATTGTCCGAGATGGAGGATGTCTAAATTGTGCGGGCTTTGAGTCATTGCCAATGATGTCCACCACAAGTCAGTAAGACTATATAATTCTTCCAGTCCACACCAACAAGCTGTCGCTAAAATTACTCTAACAATCGGATTTAGATATAGTTTTGAATTTATAAACCTTAAACACAGCCACCACAAAACTACTAAACTAGCACCCCATAAAGTAATAAAAGTCAAACAAAAAGTCGCGATACCTAAACTAGCTAAAAAAGGCACGCCCATCCACATCATCGGATGAATACCAAAGATCCAACTCAGCCCCAGTCCATAGCAGCCAATCCCCCAACACAAGGCATAAACTATCGGCGTAAAACCTTGCTGGCGACAGCCCAAATACCACAGTGGTGCGAGCGCCACCCATGCCAGATACCAAGCTTCGACGGGTGCGAATGTCATCCCCATCAAGACGCCGCTTGCCAGCGCCAGCCCCATCTCGAACAGCTTGGGGGTAAATTTAGTTAGTGGTTTTCGCGAGGGTATGAGCATGAGTAATGGGTAATTCGATCGACCGAAGCTAGTGTATGAAAATAACTAATTTTTGTATTGTAATTGTAAATCTTGGTATCCGGATCCTACTCGATCGTCAAAATAGCATCAAAAGAAAACTAATTAATCAATCTACCAAAGGCTACTGCTGTTAGAATTGCAGTGCCAAAAGCTAATCGATAGCAGATAAAAATAAAAGTATTATTGGTTTGTAAAAACTTGAGCAACCAGGCAATCGACAAATAAGAAAAAACTGCCGCCGATAACGTCCCCACAATTAACGAAACTACGGAAACACCACTAAATCCCGTTTCCAAGGCACTCTTGAGTTCCGAAACACCAGCCAGCGTAATCGAAGGAATACCTAATAAAAATGAAAATCTCGCTGCTGCTGCCCGTTCGAGACCGAGAAATAACCCCGCAGTCAAAGTAGCGCCAGAACGCGAGCAACCGGGAATTAGTGCCAAACATTGCCCCAATCCCATCCACATCCCATCAATGATTCTGAGCTTATGTAAATCTCGATCGCGTCTGCCAATTCGTTCGGAAATACCTAACAAAATAGACATAAAAATTGAAGCACAAGCGAGCGCACCTAAACTACGCAATGGTGAATGGTCGAAGTCTTTAATATATATTTTAATTAATAAACCGAAAAAAACAATCGGGATCGTCCCTAGCACGATCCCCACAGCCATTTGAAACTCCAGAGAGCGATAATCTTTTTGCCCGATGGCTGTGAATGCACCCGTAACTACCGTGACAATATCGCTCCAAAAGAACCAAATTACCGCCGCAATACTACCCAGTTGAATAATTGCGGTAAATGCCACGCCAGGATCGCCCCAGTGCAGAGCTTCAGGAACTACCTTCAGATGTGCCGAACTACTAATCGGGAGGAATTCCGTCACCCCCTGCACCAATCCGAGAAAGATGGCTTGGAAAATATTCAGATCGGCTGAGAGCTTATCACTCCCAGCCGCTGGAGTGGCAAGTGTGGCGGTGGCTGTTAATAAGAGGATCGCCATTGTCACCAATACAAATAGCGGGAATTTAGATCTCGATCGGACGATCGACAAATTCTTTAGAATCATTTAATTAACGGGTAATTAGGTACTGGTATCTTCCCACCGATCGCCGCTCTGCGTAACAAATATTAATGTCTGGCAGCAGCACTTCTCATAATCGTAATTCTTGAATTATTGCGTTCCTAAGTTGCTAGAGCCATACCGGACGTGGTTTGTCAGATTGCTTCACAGCAATATAGCTCATATAATATCTTTATATAAATAAACATTAAGTCACCAATATCTATATTACTTTGCTTAACTCCAGCTATAAATCCAGCGAAACCAACGGTACATGGCGATGGCAGCTCCAGGGGACTTGGGGTGTTTTTGCAGCAGCAGCATTTTTAGTATCTGTGCCTGTCTTTATTGAAGCTCCTCTGGTTCGGAATTACCCAGTGCTGAGTGTTGTCAGTACGATCTTGTGGGTGTGCTTGGGCGGGATCCTCAGCCAGCGTCCTCGCAGCCAAATGTGGGGCGATTTGATATTGGGGTTTAGTTGGAGTTGGTTGGCTGGAGCAATTTATTGGGGTTGGTTTCGCTGGGATCCAGCGATTCATTTACCGATCGAGTCGATTGGGGTACCATTTGCGGTCTGGGCACTATGGCGAGGCTTTGGTAAAATTGGCGCTCTATTCTATCTTGGCTCTCTCGTGGGCACGGCTATTACCGATTTATATTTCTATCAAGTTGGCTTGATGGAACACTGGCGACAGGTGATGCAGGTCGATCCTGCCCTCGCCATGCCGATCTTACAACAAGCGATCGTCCAAGTTCGGACGCCTTGGGGGACAGCATGGGCAGTGGTACTCGTGAATTTGCTATTGGGTGTGGGTATAATACCTTTAGGAACAAAGCAGTGGCATTGGTACGCCTTTAGTGGCGCAGTTTTAACAACCATCGTCGTCGATAGTTTGTTTTTGTGGGTTGCTAGCCATGCCTAAATTATTTAGATTGTGAGCCAGCCGACCGCCGATCCACTAGTTCACCGTCATATCATATCCCAACCGTGAACCAGGGCATCTCACCATATCTGATTCTAAACACCGACAACGGTCAACGCCAGCTATCACTCGTTGATGGCAACTGCTGGACTGTGGGACGTGGCGATGACAACCAATTTGTCGTCAAAGATCGCTGTATTTCTCGCAACCATGCGATGATTCAGTACACCGATGCTGGCGACCACTACCTGATCGATTTGGGCAGTAGCAACGGCACTTTTGTCAACGGTCGCCGAGTCAGTATTCCCGTGACTATCCACGACGGCGATACGATTACTTTCGGTCAAACTGAATTTGAATTTCACTGTCCGCGAGTGGATGGATCTCTGGGTCTCGATGCCGAAGGCACTCTCGATGGTACCGTTACATCAGTACTGCATCTTCGCAAGCTGATGTCAGTAATGGTCGTAGACATGCGAAATTTCACGATTTTGACCCGTCAGACCAATGAAAACCTACTATCCGAGGTGATGAGTACCTGGTTCCGCAATGCCGGAGCGATCATTCGCAATCGCGGTAGCTGGGTCGATAAATACATTGGTGATGCTTTGATGGCGCTATGGTTCCACAATGGCGAGACTGTCACCAAGCAAGAGATGATGAATATTCTCCTAGCATTAGACGACCTCAACAAAATGACTCGGGAATTGAGCCAGCAGTATCCATTACCCTTCGAGCTAAAAATTGGTGCGGGAATCAATACGGGTCACGCGATGATCGGCAATGCTGGCAGTAGTGACAGACCGGACTACACTGCTTTGGGCGATACAGTGAATGCGGCATTTAGACTAGAAGCAATTACCAAAGAACTCAACGCCGAAATTGCGATCGGTTCCTCTACTTATCGCTATCTTGCACCCTTACTAGGCAAGCATCGCGTTTTTAAAGAATGCTCCGTCGATCTCAAGGGTTACGACGCTCCCGCGATCGTCCATGCCACCAATTTTGGCCCGCTGAATGCCTTTTTGCAACTAGCCAATAGTCAAGGTGCTGCCACTCAAATCGTGCAGCCACAAACCCAAATTAATTTAACTAAACCGATGGGCTAGAGTTAGTCGCAATTAAAATCCTTTTCCACAGATTTATTCGATACTAGTAAAACTTTAATTCTCGATCTTTGATTCGATCCTGAGCAGCAAGTTTTTCAGATCTATATCTAGAAGACTAATAACTAAGTAGGCAAATGCAGCTACTTATTGAATAAATCGTGCCTAGAACCTAGATGGTGGGCAGTGTCCACCCTACTGGGACTAAGTAGGTAATGCAATTATTTATTAGATATACAATAATGCCTAGAGCCTAGATGGTGGGCAGTGCCCACCTACGAGATCTTCAGCGATCGAGCATTCCCAAATCTACATTTAGATCTAAATTACTTCAAGTTCATCCGATCGCATGTGCGCCCGTAACTTGTCGAGGTCGAACTTCACCACGAGCGGAAAATTGGCACTGACAGGGCGACCTTTCCATTCTGTCGCAATCTTATCGATCGTCCCCTCTAAATTGTGAATATCTACAGCTTGACCGCGATTTTTGGGATGATGATAAATGATTACAGATGTATTGACACGAACGCGGTCGCCTACTTGCATGGTCTTAAAATACCTATGTTTAGTGAAAATCAATGAAGTGCGATGTCCCTGGCTGGATCGAGCTAGCTGCTTTTTTGTCTAATTTGGGTCGATCGCCAAAACTTAATCGGTAGCTTACCATTCTCGCATAATTTAGTCTCGGTCGCGATCGGGATTTGGGAATTTAGCAACGGTTAGGGATGGAAATCAGTGCTGCGCCACTGTCAGCAATTCCAAGGGTGGAAACCTTAGAGTCGAGCTAATCGCAGAAGTCGATCGGGCCTAGCTGATATAATAGAGTGCTTTAATGACTATTAACGCTACCAAAAGCCACAATAATGGAAACCAAACCACCATTACCACCATTTACCTTAGAAACCGCTACTGCTAAAGTCCAAGCGGCTGAAGATGCCTGGAATACTCGCAATCCCGATCGGGTAGCGTTAGCCTATACTGAAGACTCGGAGTGGCGGAATAGATCGGAGTTTTTCAGCGGACGCACGACGATTAGAGAGTTTCTGGCTCGTAAGTGGGCGCAAGAACTCGACTACCGCCTCAAGAAAGAACTCTGGTGTTTTATGGAAAATAAAATTGCGGTACGGTTTGAGTATGAGTACCACAATGAAGCGGGTAAATGGTTTCGGGCTTACGGGAATGAAAACTGGGAATTTGCGCCCAACGGTCTGATGATGCGGCGGTTTGCCAGTATCAACGATCTGGCAATCTCAGAAGCCGATCGCAAATTTCGCTGGGAACGCAGTTAACGCTTGGGGTATTCGGGTAGAGAGCGTACCTGAATGACTGCTTGATTAAATGAAGAACCGTAAAAATTCCGATCGAATCCGATCGAGTTGTAGGTAGATCGGTAATAGTAGGTAGAGATACTCGCGATTGTGCTCGGCACATGCAGCGCGAACGATGTAGATCGAAACTAATTTATTAAAAATGTCTAATCCATCAATCACTGTCGAGCAGACAGTTTTGTCCCAACCTGTACTGGGTTCGCGCCGTTTTAGTAACTACTTTTGGGCAGTTATTGTCTCCATTGGGGGGATTGGCTTTCTGTTAGCTGGGCTGTCTAGCTATTTCAAAGTTAACTTACTCCCGGTGAGCAATCCACTGTCATTAGCATTTATTCCGCAAGGGATCGCCCTGACTTTCTACGGTGTTGCAGGTACTTTGCTCGCTACTTACTTGTGGGTGGCGATCGTCTTAGATATTGGCGGCGGTTACAATAAGTTCGATCGCGAAGCTGGCGAGATTACTATTTTTCGCCATGGTTTCCCCGGTAAAAATCGGCGGATCGAACTCAAAAGTAAGCTTGCTGACGCTCAAGCAGTCAGAGTCGATATCAAAGATGGACTCAGCCCCCGCCGCACCCTTTACGTGCGGATCAAAGGTCGTCGGGAAATCCCCCTCACTCGCGTCGGCGAACCAGTTTCACTGACTGAACTAGAAACTCAAGGAGCAGACTTAGCGAGGTTTTTAGGGGTGCCGTTGGAGGGACTTTAGGAGATGGGAGATGGGAGAT
>NZ_JANLWO010000336.1:0-1786 GCF_031364565.1 Chamaesiphon sp. OTE_20_metabat_361 | reverse complement strand
ATGTTAGAATTTACAACTATAGCTAGGGGTGTCCGAAACCAGTCGGGCTGAGAACATACCCTTGCACCTGAGTCTGGGTAATGCCAGCGGAGGGAAGCTGTTTATGATAGGAAATTGAATATGCGTGCTGAATGGATTGCCAAACGTAGCGGACAAGCCAATGTCTCCCAGATGCACTATGCGCGTCAGGGCGTCGAAACCGAAGAAATGCACCATGTCGCCAAGCGCGAGCGTCTTCCTGTAGATTTGATTCGATCGGAAGTCGCGCGCGGACGGATGATTATCCCTGCAAATACCAATCATCCCAATCTCGAACCAATGGCGATCGGGATTGCATCTAGCTGTAAAGTGAATGCCAATATCGGCGCATCACCCAGCTTTTCTAACATGCAAGATGAGGTTGACAAACTGATTCTCGCTGTCAAATACGGTGCGGATACCGTGATGGATCTTTCCACTGGTGGCGGTAATTTAGATGAGATTCGGATCGAAATCATCAAAAATTCACCCGTTCCCATCGGAACTGTACCGATTTACCAAGCCTTAGAAAGCGTCCACGGTAATGTCGAAAATCTCACCCCCAATGATTTTCTACACATCATCGAAAAACATGCCCAGCAAGGGGTTGACTATCAAACCATCCATGCGGGTATTTTAATCGAACATCTTCCCCTAGTTCGCAATCGCCTGACGGGAATTGTCTCGCGTGGCGGTGGGATTTTAGCACGCTGGATGCTGCATCACCACAAGCAGAACCCCCTCTATACCCACTTCGATGACATTATCGAAATCTTCAAAAAATGCGATGTGTCCTTCAGCTTGGGTGACTCCTTGCGCCCTGGTTGTACCCACGATGCTTCTGACGAAGCTCAACTCGCCGAACTCAAAACCCTCGGCAACCTCACCCGTCGCGCTTGGGAACATGACATCCAAGTGATGGTAGAAGGCCCCGGGCACGTCCCGATGGATCAAATCGAGTTCAACGTCAAAAAACAGATGGAAGAGTGCTCTGAGGCTCCTTTCTACGTGTTAGGGCCACTCGTTACCGACATCGCTCCTGGTTATGACCATATCACCTCCGCGATCGGCGCGGCAATGGCTGGCTGGTACGGTACCGCGATGCTGTGTTACGTCACTCCCAAAGAACACCTCGGCTTACCGAATGCTGAAGATGTCCGCAATGGTCTGATCGCCTACAAAATTGCCGCTCACGCTGCCGATATCGCCCGTCACCGTCCGGGGGCACGCGATCGCGATGATGAGCTGTCCAAGGCGCGTTATAACTTCGACTGGAACCGTCAATTTGAACTTTCCCTCGATCCCGAACGCGCGAAAGAATATCACGATGAAACTCTGCCCGCCGATATCTACAAAACTGCTGAGTTCTGTTCGATGTGCGGTCCTAAATTCTGTCCGATGCAAACCAAAGTTGATGCAGAAGCATTGACTGAGTTAGAGAAGTTCTTAGCTAAAGAAAAAGAGCCTTCTAGTATCGGTTAGGTTAGTTAAAAAGTGATGCGATCGACCCGACTTCTTGGAAGAAGTCGGGTTATTTTTAAAGCCGATCGGGTAGGCTCGATCGAATCAACTTTGTATTTATCGATCGCCTCTCTCCAATGAATTATCGAAGGTGCAGACATGTAAGTTTTGACCGCCAATTCGACGAATATTGCCCTGCAAACTGTCTAATTGAGATGCCGGTAGGATTTAAAAGGATCTATGCCAGTAGGGGTGAGTTGAACTAAGTGACCCCCTCTTGGAGCGGAAGCGGGATTTTGGGTCTACG
>NZ_JANLWO010000283.1:0-5525 GCF_031364565.1 Chamaesiphon sp. OTE_20_metabat_361 | reverse complement strand
CATGATTTAGATTCCTTGAGAGTATCGCGGACGTCACAATTTGATGCTTTCTCGATCGCCGAGAATTTTGATGGATAATTTGTTCGCTCAACAATATCAATCGTAGTTTAGTCCAAAAGTTTGAGGAAGTTGTGAGGATCGATCCCAAATAGCGATATTTGCCAGCGTAACAGGACACCAACTTAGGCGTTACACTAACTTAAAATATGTGCCTAAAAATAATTAGATGGTGCAACTCATTGATTGCACCGCCTAATTATGCCCACGCTCGACACAGATCGCTCTCGATCGTCAATGATTAATGATTAATTATTAATCATCCATTGACTTCAATTCTTCGTTAAGTCTTGCTGGTTCGACTTCGACGACTTCGACTTCGACAACTTCGACTTCGACCAAGGGCACACTCACCGTTTGCGGGAGTTTCAACGGGATTGCTAGCGGTTGCTGTTCGGGAATCGTCAGCGGTGTTTCGAGCCAATAACTAGCGGTGGGAATCGTCCGCTCCAAGTCTTCTAACGGTCTGGGTATTACCATGATCGAGCGCAATTCCCCGATCCGTTCGGCGGCTGACATGCCGACATCCAACGCGATCGTCACATTGGAAACCGTGCCGCGAATAATCGCCGTACAAAATCCAGCACCAGTTTTTTCATAGCCAGCCACATACACATCGGCAGTTTTGAGCATCGCATCCATCGCCCCTACCATCGGCGGAAAACCTCTGGTTTCAAGCAACCCGATCGCCAGATTGCGAAGCTTGCTTTTGCCAACAATTTGTGCTAGCATCCGGTCGCTAATTGGCAACACGACATTAAGATTTGGAAAGGGACGGGAAATTACTGTTTGGTAAATCAACTCATCCATCTGCTCGGCGACTTCCGCACCAGCAGCGACAGCCAATTTGACATCGGGAAACCGACCGCGAATCACCGCCGTACAATAGCCACCCCCAATCTTTTCGTAACCCACTAAAGTGACTGCGGCAGATTTGATCATCATATCTGCCGTTCCTACCATAGCCGGAAAGCTACGAGTAGATATTAACCCGATGGCACTTTCAGCATGAATATTGGACATCGCTGGCTGTAAAGGCTCCCCCAAGGGTGAATTTAGTGGATAGTGGATAGTGGATCGCGAAATCGTGCCTGAAACCCGAGCGGTGGGCACTACCCACCAGCTATGTTTAGCCCACCACCAGCTAGGTTTAGCGGAAACTATCGGAAGCTGACGGCTGTTAAAATTGTCTCGATTCTCAACAAGATCTTAGTGAGAATCGAATCGCTCGATCGCGAAATACTAATTAAATCGACCCTCAACTTGAGCGCGAAATTCTTCGACTTCTTCAGTATAACCAATTGGTAGAATTCGCTCAACGTTCGGATGTGGGCGTGGAATGATTACCCAGGATTCCAATGTCCCACCATAGACTTTCTCGACGACATCGATCCCAGCCGCCATTGCTTGTTTGACTTCGGAGACATCGCCCCGAACATTGACGGTAAATCGTGCCGAACCAGCCCTAAGATAACCGACTAGTGTGACGCGTCCGGCTTTGAGCATCGCATCAGCAGCAGCTAAGACGGCAGGAAAACCCTTGGTCTCGATCGAACCAACCGCTTGTTGAGAACTCATTGAATCAGCCATTAAAAATATCCTCCATAAATACTATTAAACTATCGATCGTCAGCACTTATTGACCCCCACGATCTGCCACTATCCACTATCCACTAAATTCACACCCAGAAATCTCGCGAAGCTTCCGTATAGTGAATCGGCATGATACTATCGACATTTTCGGGTGGATTGGGGATAATGTAGTGACTGATAATCGTACCGCGCTTGGTCGCTTCACCAGCAATCACCCCCGCCGCCACTGCTTGCTCGACAGCGGACACCGTACCGCGTACGGCAATGATAAACTCCGCCCGCTCGGCTAAGCCATAGTAGACTAATGTCACATTGCCAGCTTTGAGCATCGCATCAGCCGCAGCCAATACAGGCGGAAATCCATCAGTTTCGATCGTCCCGACAGCCTGACGAGAACTGCGCTCCTTAGCCATTAGCCATCTCCTCTTCGCTAAATTACCGTTATCTCTTGCGGCTTGGCGGTAGAGACAGCGCCCAATTGAGTGTCAGCTCGTCGCTGGAGCACACACTAACTAGTTGCTATCTCTACCGCTGCGGCGTTACCTGGTACTAACCTTAGTCGAGCCAGCCGATATCGGTATTAGCACGACGGCGAGCGGTTTCTTCTCGGGATTCTGTGGGGCGAGCGGTAATGGACGCATTGGATCTGCTGGTATCTTTCTTGACTAGCGCTGCGCTTTTGCCTTTGGCGGGAGCTTGTGACTGTTCGGCCAATTTGACGATCGTATCAGCTTGGGCTTTTAGTTTGGAGTTAAGATCTTCGATCTGTTGCTGAAGCTTAGCTTCACTTTCTTGGACTTTTTTGAGCTGAGCGGCTGTCACGGCATCGTCTTGAGTAGGTGTCATATTAATATTTGTAGAAGGAGTTGGGTTTGGCTCGGGATCTGGATTCCGAGCGGGTATCACCAATGGTTGCTGCATTTCTTGTCGCAACACATCAGATGCTGACGGTCGTTTTTTTCTAATCGGCATATTTAGCTCCAATCTGTCCAGATTTCATTAACTACACAGCGATAGTCTGCTGCCGCAGGTGCGGCGGCTTGACCTTTGTATTGACTGATGGGTAAGCCTGCCATCGCCGCTCGTTCGTGAATTTTCAAATTCCGAATTACTGTATAATAAACCGGAATTTGACACTGTAAGAGAGTTTGTTGGGCTTCTTGAGCTTCTTTCAAACCACGAGAGTTGACTTTCGTCAGGAGGACGCGATGGGCAATCTGGGAGGGAATCACTACCTGTCTGACCGTGCGAATCAATGCCGCCAGATCCATTGGTGCGGGGGGAGTTGGCAGCACTAAATAGTCTGCCACTGGCATAATCGCCGCCAACGCAATCGAATCTAGGGCGGGTGGCATATCGACAACGACGATATCATAATCCGACCATTGTTTGCGGCTGACGCCAGTAAAATCGGTTAAAACCTTAGTCTCAAAGCCTAAGTTGTGACCTTCAGATTGCTTAATCCACCAACTTGCCGAGCCTTGCGGATCGGCATCGACCAATAAGACGCGATGGTGTTCGGCAAAGATAGCTGCTAAATTTACTGCCGTGGTGGTTTTACCCACACCACCTTTACCGTTTAAAACAATCGTAATCTTGGTGGTCGTGAGTTTTGGTGGTACTGGCACGGTCATGAGGTCAACCATTAGGGAACAGATGGCGTTTGAGTCGATCGAAGTTGGCGCGTCCGGCGACGGATTTGACTGCATTGAGGTCGATTTCGATCGTGGCAATTGGTGCGGGCGGTGGTGCCACTGGGGGTTCGACGATCGGTGTATCCCAGGCGTCGGTGGTATCCCAGCCATCGGCAGGGGCACTCTGCGCCACATTAGTTGCAGGTGGTGGGGGTAAATCCGCGTCTACTACTGAGACTTCACCCCGACTGCGATCGCCGATGAGTGAATGAGTGGGAATGACCGCACCTTCTTCAATCTGGGGATCGATCGCGGTCGTACCCGCTCCGATACAGGCATTGGGCGCGATCGTGCCGCTGCCGATAATCAGCACCCCGCGACCCAAACAGACGCCCAGGCAAATATCTAAATTTCCGCCAGCAGCATGGACGATCGTCCCCGCGCCGATACAGACTCCTGCCCCGATCGTAATTCGACTGTTTTCCTCAGCTTGCAGCAAGACTCCAGGCGCGATTGCCGCGCTCGGATCGATCGTGACATTCCCATCCACATGGACGGGAACTACCTCTCTAGATACAGATCGAAACTTAGTTAGCATTAGGAGTTTTCGGAAAAACGGCAAACAGCAACTTACCAGATCGACCGAGCGGGAATGTCAAGCTCAAATCGCAACTTGACACCTCAAGATCTATCGATCTGCTAGCGCCCGATCCCACTTGTGGCTAGTAGCGACTGGAGCCAGCCGGATCTAGTCGATCGAGCGGGCTGTTGTGACGATTAGTGTTTACTGGTAACTTTTTGCCGTTCGCCGATCGTGTTATTTTTGAGGACGTTGAATAATTTCCTCATGAACGCGCCGTCTGGCTTGGCGATCGATGCCGATCAGCCGCACGTATTCACCTTCATGATCCATCAAGCAACTTTCTAATTGCGAGACTGCCTCTTGGAGGCGAGTTGCGGATACAGGTTTACAAGTGTGCCAAGAGCTACTCCGAAACCGTCGGATATCGGCATGTTCGGTGCTAATTTGGTAACTGCTTTCGAGTAAGCGGCGCACGGATGCGACGACTTCAGCACTTAAGGAGGTTTTGACATTGCCACCAACGCTACTACTCGTACTCGAGCCACCGTAAGCGCTACTAAACGAGCTACTGTGGCTACCGCCACTCGTACTCAGGGTAGCTGGCTCACCAGGCTTGTGAATGATGACTTCCATCACGCGCCGACGGGCTTGGGGATCGATGCCGATCATCCGCACGTAGTCGTGTTCGTGGGCGGCAACTAGCTCGCTCAACATCGCTACAGCTTCACCGTCGCGGGTACCTTGGTAGGACGGGCCGCTAGTCCAAGAGGTGGCTCTGTATCGACGCACATCTGCGAACTCGGTGCCGATCCGATAACCCTGACTTAACAGTTGCCGCACTGATTGAGCGACATCACTACCAGCACCAGTTCCATGACCATTGCTGGCAACAGCAGCGGTTTTACCACCATTAATTTTCGCGTTGCTTACTTGAGTCACCGCGCCATCAGGTCGCTGGATCATCAGTTCTAGTACGCGCGATCGAGCAGTGGTATCGATACCCAAAAGTTGGACGTATTCACCTTGATGTTCGTCCAAAATGCTGGCAATGCTACCGAGGACAGTGCCTTCACTGCCTTGGGCGACACTGGCACTCTGCCACGAACCAGTCCGAAAGCGGCGAGCATCGGCATACTCCAAGCCGACCCGGTAGCCTTGGCTCAATAACCGACGAATTTGCTGGCGGACGCTATCACTAATATCACTCATATCTAAGGTTCTCTATTAAATCATTAATAACTTCTGAGTTTAAATTCGGTCTTGTCTAGACCAGATCCAGCCAACATCCTTGGCGGTAAGATTGCCGCTTTGGAGGGATTAATTGTTTTGAAAAGGTGCTTCACATGCGGAGTTTGGTCGGATGGGAAACCCCTCCGTCACCCCATACCCAAGCAACAGGGCCGATCTACTCTTTAAAGAAAAATCTGAAATTCACCTGTAGGTTGGGTTTCGCGGTACTCTCTACCCAACCTACAAAATTATTTTTATTTTTTCAATAAGTCAGCCCTGATACCCAAGCAGGGGGAACCCCTGTTCCCACTGAGCAGGGCACCCGACCGTGCCGCACTTTTCGCTATAGTAATTTCTTATTCAGGAGACATTACGTTTGCTATACGTCAAGTCATTGCCGACCGCCACTGTATCTACGATCGCCACAA